>NZ_JBFUGJ010000036.1:0-32721 GCF_056402975.1 Mesorhizobium sp. P3_A9
CCACCATGGCATCGTGCTCCGTGGCATCGTCCGGCAGCGGATCGCCCTTGTAGGGCAGGCGCAGATCGAGATCGGCACCGGCTTCGGCAAGCGCGGCACCAACCTGGCCGAGGCCGGTATTGTCGTAGTTCTGGACCACCAGCACCCGCATCGCAAAACCCTGCTGACATGAAAATGACGCCACGAGCGATATCATGCCGCCCGCGTTGCAGCCAAGATGCGTATCCCAGGAGAAAACTATGCCACTGCAGAACCGGGTCGATCCGTTCGGCGCCATCCATGCCGTGCCCGAGCGCGGTCTGTTCACCGGCAATCGCGGCATCATCCACGATCCCGAGACCAAGACACTGTTGAAGAAGCGCTGGGCGCTTCAGGCATGGATCATCTGCGTGTGCCAATTCCGCAATGTGCGGCGCGAGCCTATGGGCCGCAACCGTGCCGGCGGCAAGGCAGGCTGGACCGAGCTGTTCTTCCTCGACGAGGTGACGGCGCTGACCGCGGGGCATCGCCCCTGCTTCTTTTGCCAGCGCGAACGGGCCAAGGATTTCGTCGGCCGATTCGGCAAAGCTTTCGGCATCGTCGAGCCACGGGCGCCGCAAGTCGACAAAAGGCTGCACAAGGAGCGGTTGGCTTCAGGGGGCAAACGTCCGACTGTGGCGATGGGCGAGCTGGCCGACCTGCCAGACGGCGCGGTGATCGCTACTGGCGGCAACACCTATGCCTTGCGCCACGGCAAGGCGTTGCAATGGTCCTTTGCCGGATATCGGCCACCCGCCGACCTTGGCCAACTGGAAGACAAGGCGCTTGTACTGCTGACGCCAGCGACAACGCTCAATGTCCTCCGGCATGGCTTTCGTCCGGTGTGGCATCCCTCCGCCGAGGCTTGACGCCGGCGGTCGGCTCGCTCATTCCTCGGCCATGCGCGCCAATTACAAGATGCAACGCCTGTTCGTGCCTGACGATCTCGGCCCGGAGATCGAGTTCGACGCCGGCCAGCAGCAAAGCCACTATCTCCTGCATGTGCTGAGGCTGGGCGAAGGCGCCGAGATCCTGGTGTTCAATGGCCGCGACGGCGAATGGTCGGCGGCCATCGCGGCAAAGACGAAAAGAGCGGTGCGGCTGAAAGTGCTGGTGCTGCAACGGCCGCAGCCGCCCCTGCCCGACCTCGTCTATTGTTTCGCGCCGCTGAAACAGGGCCGGCTCGACTATCTCGTGCAGAAAGCGGTCGAGATGGGCGCCGGCGTGCTGCAGCCGGTGATCACCCAGCATACGCAAGTGGCCAAGCCGTCCATCGATCGGTTGCGTGCCAATGTCGTCGAGGCCGCCGAACAATGCGGCATACTGGCGGTGCCGGAGGTGCGCGAAGCGGAAAAGTTCGACCGTCTGCTGACCGGCTGGGACAGAGAGCGGCGGCTGATCTTCTGCGACGAGGACGCTTCGACCAACAATCCTCTTTCTGCCTTGCAGGCGGTAAAGGAAAGGAAGCTCGGGCTGTTGGTTGGGCCGGAGGGCGGCTTTTCCGACGACGAGCGCAAGATGCTGCGCGCCCTGCCCTTCGTGACCGCCATTCCGCTCGGCCCACGCATCCTGCGCGCCGATACCGCAGCTGTCGCGGCACTTGCGGTGATGCAGGCAACTGTCGGAGACTGGTAGGGGGTCATTTCTTGCAAGAGGCGGTCCCGATCGTAGCATTCAATTCCTCTTGACCTCTGGCTCAGGATTTTTCGCTTGATCGGCTGCTGACATTTCGTCCATTTACCGCCGGCGGCCCCTTCAGCCGCTTTTGAGGGCTTGATCATGGCGCGCGACACAACCGATTTCCGGCCGATCGAACACATCGACGAACTCGTCGAGCACCTGGCCGAAGGCAACAAACCGCGCGACAAGTGGCGCATCGGCACCGAGCACGAGAAATTCCCCTTCTATGTCGATGGCAACGCGCCCGTGCCCTATGGCGGCGAGCGCGGCATCCGCGCCATCCTCGAAGGCATGCAGCACAAACTCGGCTGGGATCCGATCATGGACGACGGCCGCATCATCGGCCTGGTCGAGCCGACGGGCCAGGGCGCCATCTCGCTCGAACCGGGCGGCCAGTTCGAGCTGTCCGGCGCACCGCTGGAGACGATCCATCAGACCTGCCGCGAAGGCAATGCGCATCTGGCGCAGGTGCGCGAGATCGCCGAGCCGATGGGTATCCGCTTCCTCGGCCTCGGCGGCAGCCCGAAATGGTCGCTGGCCGAGACGCCGAAAATGCCGAAGTCGCGCTATGAGATCATGACCCGCTACATGCCCAAGGTCGGCACCAAGGGCCTCGACATGATGTATCGCACCTGCACGATCCAGGTGAACCTCGACTTCGAGAGCGAAGCCGACATGCGCCGCAAGATGCAGGTGTCGCTGAAGCTGCAACCGCTGTCGACGGCATTGTTCGCCAATTCACCGTTCACCGAGAGCCACCCGAACGGATTGCAAAGCTGGCGCGGCGACATCTGGCGCGACACCGACAACCAGCGTTCCGGCCTGCTTGAATTCTGCTTCTCGCCCGATTTCGGCTTCGCCGATTATGTCGAATGGGCGCTCGATGTGCCGATGTATTTCGTCATTCGCGACGGCCGCTATCACGACATGACGCACATCACCTTCCGCCAGTTCATGGCCGGTGCCGCGCGCAATGAGGTGCCGGACGGCCTGCCCACCATGGGCGACTGGGCGAACCATCTGTCGACGCTGTTCCCCGATGTACGGCTGAAGAGGTTCCTGGAAATGCGCGGCGCCGATGGCGGCCCGTGGCGGCGCATCTGCGCGTTGCCGGCTTTCTGGGTCGGTTTGCTCTACGACGAAGCGGCGCTCGGCGCGGCCGAGGCGTTGACCTCGAGCTGGACGTACGAAGAAACGCTGGCCATGCGCAACGCCGTGCCGGAACTCGGCATCGGCGCGCCCTTCCGCAACACGACGCTGCGCGAGATCGCGCGCGACGTCATGGCCATTTCGCGCACAGGACTGAAGAACCGCGGCAAGAAGAACCGCGACGGCTACGACGAAACCTCGTTCCTCAACACTTTGGACGAAGTGGTGGCGCGCGGCACGACCAGCGCCGAGGAGATGCTTTCGGCCTACCACACGCGCTGGGGCGGCTCGATCGAGCCGGTATTTATGGAATACGCCTATTAACCGCTAGCCGTCGCGGGGGCAAAAGCCGCTTCAATCGGGCGTTGAAACGAATTAGGCTCTCTTCCGAGGAATTCAGGAGGAGAAGCCGATGCCTACCTTGTTCGACATGCTGACGCAGGCCCAGAACGGCAACGGCATGCAGGCGCTTGCCCAACAATATGGGCTTTCGATGCAGCAGACACAGGCAGCGGTGGCAGCACTGCTGCCGGCCTTTTCGCAGGGCTTGCAGCGCAACACCGCCGATCCTTACGGGCTCGGCGCCTTTATGACGGCGATGGCAAGCGGCCAGCACGCCAAATATTTCGAGGACGCGACCCGCGCCTTCTCGCCGCAAGGCGTCGATGAAGGCAATGGCATTCTGGGACACCTGTTCGGCTCGAAGGACCTGTCGCGCGCCGTGGCCAGCCAGGCGGCGCAAGCGAGCGGCGTCAGCCAGCAGGTCCTGCAGCAGATGCTGCCCGCGATCGCCTCGATGGTGATGGGCGGACTGTTCAAGCAGACGACCAATCAGATGCAGGCCACCGGCGGTTTCGGCGGCGGCGGCAACAATCCGCTTGGCGAGATCATCGAGCAGATGATGCGGCAAGGCGGCATGCAGGCGCCACAACAGCGCCAGGCGCCGCCGCCTCAGAACCCGATGGACAACCCGCTCGGCAAGGTCTTGCAGGACATGTTTGGCGGCGGTGCGCCGCAACCGCAAAGCCAGCCGCAGCCGGCGCCCAATCCCTACGGCGACAACCCGCTCGGCAAGGTGCTGCAGGACATGTTCGGCGGCGGCACACCGCAGCCACAAGGCCAGGCTCAACCGCAACCCCAGCAGACACAGAGCCCCTACGGCGACAATCCGCTTGGGAAGATTTTTGAGGAGATGCTGCGCGGCGGCGGCGGCTTCGGCATGCCCGGCGGCCAGCCGGCGCCGCAACCTCAGGCACCGCAACAGCGCCAGGCACCGCAGCCGCAGGCCAATCCGAACGGCAGGCCGAGGAACCCGTTCGACGATATCTTCGGCAAGATGTTCGAGACCGGCGCCCAGCAGCGCGACGACTACCAGAAGGGCGTGGAAACCATCTTCGACCAGTTCAAGCGGGACATGGACCGGCGGTAGGCAGGGCCGCACGGCTCCAAAAGAAAAGCCCGGTCCTTGGGAGGACCGGGCAACGTGCAGGCAGGCCGGCGGGGAACCGGCAGGGAGTGGGGAGCCTGCATAATCCTTGGTCGCGCTGAACCCTGAAAAGGTTCAACAGGACCGAAACTGAATCAATCAGGCCACCTGGCGGGCGAGATCCTCGATCGTTTCCACGCGATCGCTGGCAATCTGACGCAAGATCACCGTCGGATCGCGGCCGAACGGCACATCGATGGCGACATGCAGGTCGGCGCGTGTCAGGCCGATATCGGCGAGCTCGGCATCCGACATCTCGCCAAGGCGATAGAAGGCGCGGCGATTTTTCCAGGCGCGGTAGACGTTGGAGACGGTATTGGCCACGCGCGTCGCAACGGCCGGACGCGAGGTGATGCGCGAGGTCTCGGTGGCGAAATCAAACGTGGTCATTGTCGGTCTCCTTCAGACTCGAACGGACAAAACCCGACGATCGGCGCTGGCAACAGCGGCCGTTCCGGCTTCGATTCACATGCCTTCATGTGGACAATACCAATTTGCCATCAGCCGATTGATTAATCCAACGAATGTTTCTAATCTTTAGCATCAACACTAGTGATGGATCACGCCGATGAAAGCGCCGCTCGATCTCGATCAGTTGCAAACCTTCATCTCGATCGCCGATACCGGCAGCTTCACGCGGGCAGCTGAAGAGGTGCACCGCACCCAGTCGGCGGTGTCGATGCAGATGCGCCGGCTGGAGGAGCGCATCGGCAAGCCGCTGTTCGAGAAGGAGGGGCGCAACAACAAGCTGACCGAGGAAGGCGACAAGCTGCTCTCCTATGCCAGGCGGCTGCTCTACCTCAACCGCGAAACGCTCGCCGCCTTCGACGACCAGCGGCTCGAAGGCACGATCCGCATCGGCACGCCGGACGACTATGCCGACCGTTTCCTGCCGGAGATCATGGCACGCTTCACGCGCTCCAATCCCCGCGTCGAACTGACCGTCATCTGCGAGCCGACGCCGGGGCTGGTCGAGCATATCAAGCGCGGCAATCTCGACCTGGCGCTGGTGACGCACAATGATGTGCGGGGCCAGTCGGAAGTGGTGCGGCGCGAGCCGCTGCTGTGGGTCAGCTCGGCCAACCATGCGACGCATGAACAGGTGACGCTGCCGATGGCCTTCGGCCGTCCGAACTGCATCTGGCGGCGCGCCGCCGTCGATGTGCTGGACCAGCAGAACCGCGACTACCGCATCCTGTTCACCAGTTTCTCGGCGACCGTCATCACCGCCGCCGTGCTCTCGGGCCTGGCGATCTCAGTGCTGCCGGAATGCGCGCTCAGACCCGGCATGCGGGTGCTGGGCGAGGCCGACGGCTTCGGCGCCCTGCCCGACTGCCGCATCGGCATCATGCGCGGCCAGACCTCGCGGCCGGAGATCGTCGATGCGCTTGCCCGCCACATCTCGGAAAGCCTGGACAACATCTCGGTGCCGCTTGGCGAGGAGACGGGAACGTTCGACTTCGCGGCCCTCGCCTTCGCCAAGATGAAGCGGACCAGACCGAACCAGATCCTGCCGGGCTGGTAGGAAAGAATTACGCGCGCATCGACGCTGGTCCGCTCTGGATGGGCGACAAGCCCGGCAAGAGCAGCAACTGGGCAGGCTCGAGCGGCGGCGCCAGCAGGTAACCCTGCATCTGATGGCAGCCCATGCCGACGAGCAGCGCCTTTTGCTCCTCGGTCTCGACGCCCTCCGCGGTAACTTCGACATCGAGCGCTATCGCCAGGTCAATCAACGCCTTGACGATCGCGGCGGAACTGGAGTCTTCGTCGAGAAGGCGCACGAAGGAACGGTCGATCTTGAGCTTGTCGATCAGGTGACGGCGTAGGTAATTCAATGATGAATAGCCGGTGCCGAAATCATCGAGCACCACGCCAACGCCCGATCGGCGCAAGGCCTCCAGAGCCATCCTGGTCGTGTCGTTATTTTCCAGAAGCACGCTTTCGGTAATCTCGAGCTGCAATCGCGCCGGCGGCAGGCCGGTCTCGGCGAGGATCGACGCGACCTGCTCGGCAAAACCTGCGTCGCGCAGTTGCAGCGGCGAGACGTTGACGGCCACCCACGGCAATTGCGTGTCGGCTGCGAAGCGGCAGGCCTCGCGCAGCACCCATTGGCCAAGCTCGCCGATCATGCCGCGTTCCTCGGCAATGGCGATGAACTGTTGCGGCGGCAGGGCGCCATGAATCTCATGCGCCCAGCGGATCAGCGCCTCGGCCCCGACGATCGTCCTGCCGTCGGCGGCGAAAATCGGCTGATAGGCCAGCTTGATCTCGGTCCCGCCACGGAGGGCGCGACGGAGCGCATTCTCGACCTTGCGCTTGCGCAACAACAGGTCGTCCATGTCACCGGCGAAGACCTGATAGCGGCCGCGGCCATTCTTCTTGGCTTCGTAGAGTGCAATATCGGCCTTGCGCAGCAGATCGTCGGCATCGACTTTTGGACCCGACGCCAAGGCTATGCCGATGCTGGCGCTGACGAAGACCTGGTCATCCATCAGCCGGAAAGGCTCCTGCAATTTCCGCAGCAGCCGTTCCGAAATATCCTCGGCCACCCTGGTGTCGCGAATATCGACCAGGATGATCGCGAACTCGTCGCCGCCGAGCCGCGCCACCGTATCGATCTCGCGGATCGTCCTCTGCAGCCTGGCCGCTGTCTGGCGCACGAGTTCGTCGCCGGCGGGATGACCGAGCGTATCGTTGACATGTTTGAAGCGATCTATGTCGAGATAGAGGAGAGCCGTCCTTGCCGTATCGCGCCCGGTCGTGAGCAAAGCCCGTCGCAGCCTATCCTCGAAAAGCGCCCGATTGGGGAGCCCCGTCAGCGTATCGTGAAAAGCGAGATACTGTGCGTCCGCCTGACTTGTCTGCAGCGCCAGCGATGTCCGGCGCAGGCGCCGCAAGAGAAAAGCCAGCGCACCGGCGGCAAGCAGCATGCCGGCGATCAATGCCGGGCCGGCCTTGCGTATCAGTGTCAGACCGGGGCGCTCCTGATCCCAGCCGATATAGCCGAGAATGACACCGCGCGAATCCATCAGCGGAATGGCAGCCGAGCCGACCGATTGCGACAGAGGCAGCAGATGGGCGCCATCGAGCAGATATTTTTCGGCGATCTTGCCGATGACGGCAGCGTTGATGAACTCCACCGAGAGATGCAGATATTCGCTTCCCGGCACCTGGGTGACCCGATCCGAACTCGGCACCAGCGGCATGACACTGAGGATGGCGGGCTTCCCGTCAAGCGACACCAGGTCCTCGGCGACCAGTTTGGCCGGGCCGCCTGATGCGTTCTCTTTCGGCGGTTGCGCGATCAGCTGGCGCAGCTTCTCGATGGTCGGCAGCAGCGCGGGCTCATCCGCACCATAGACGGAAGCCGGCACCACCTTGCCTTCCTGCATGGCGTGGATCGGACGGTTGACATCATCCAGCACATAGACCCGGTTGTGGCCGTAGTAGGAAGACATCCAGACGCTGAGGTTTTCGGCCATCCACGCCTGATTGCCCGATTTGGCGTTGGTGACGGAATCGTCCCAGACCGCGACACTTTCCTGCTCGCGCTCGACGGCGGCGATCTGGTCCTGCAAGCCGTTGGCGAAGAATATCTTTTGGCGCTCCAACGAAACGCGGTCAGCCTGCACGGCGGCGTAGAAGCCGAAGCCCACGACCATGACCAGTGCAAAAGCGGCAAGCGCCAGCACGGTCAGCGTGACCTGATACGTCAGTGGGCTGCGATGTGCGCGTGCGCTCATGCGTCCTTGGCCAGCTTCGTTGGGCGCAGTCAACCAAACCAGCCTTAAGATCGCGTTATAACATCTGGGCAGGCACTGGCGCCTTGACGCGGGAGCCCAACCGTCCCCCAATCGGCCGATGAGCGACGCAGCATCCGAATCACGCACCAACGCCACCGAATATACGGTGAGCGAGATTTCCGGCGCGCTGAAGCGCACGGTCGAGGACGTCTTCGGCAATGTGCGGGTGCGCGGCGAAATCTCCGGCTATCGCGGCCCGCATTCCTCCGGCCATGCCTATTTCGCGCTGAAGGACGACCGCGCCCGGCTTGACGCCGTGGTGTGGAAAGGCACGATGAGCCGGCTGAAATTCCGTCCCGAGGAAGGGATGGAGGTGATCGCCACCGGCAAGCTCACCACCTATCCCGGCAAGTCCAACTACCAGATCGTCATCGACAATCTGGAGCCGGCCGGCGCCGGGGCGCTGATGGCGCTGCTGGAAGAGCGCAAGCGCCGACTGCAGGCGGAAGGGCTTTTCGAGGCCGGCCGCAAACGCCGGCTGCCCTTCATGCCGCGCGTCATCGGTGTCGTCACCTCGCCGACCGGGTCCGTCATCCGCGACATCATCCACCGCATCAAGGATCGATTTCCGCTGCATGTGCTGGTCTGGCCGGTGCGCGTTCAGGGTGAGACATCAGGCGTGGAAGTGACCAACGCCGTCACCGGTTTCAACGCACTGGCATGGGACGGCGCTATCCAGCGCCCTGATCTCTTGATTGTCGCGCGCGGCGGCGGCAGCCTGGAGGATCTGTGGGGCTTCAACGACGAGGGCCTGGCCCGCGCCGTTGCCGCCTCCGGCATTCCGGTGATTTCCGCCGTCGGCCACGAAACCGACTGGACACTGATCGACCTTGTCGCCGACGTGCGGGCGCCGACACCGACGGGCGCCGCCGAAATCGCGGTCCCGGTGAAGGCCGACCTCGAAGCGACGCTGGCCAGCCTTGGCGCACGGCTCAAGGCAGCGGTGCTGCGCAATTTCGAGCGCAAGCGGCAGGCTGCCCGTGCGGCAGCGCGCGCTCTGCCCTCGCCCGATCAATTGCTGGCGCTGCCGCGCCGGCGCCTCGACGAGGCGACATCGAGGCTCGGCCGCGGCTTGTCCGTCAGCGTCGATCGCAAGCGGGCGCGGCTCCAGGGCCAAAGGCTGACGCCGGCCACGCTGTCGCGGCGCATAAACGAGGCGCGCACGCTGACCGGCCGCGATCTCGCCCGGGCGCAAGCGGCGTTCTTTGCCATCGTGCGTGAGCGCCGCACGCGCTTTGCGCGCACCGCGACGCGGCTGTCGCCGGCACCGATCGCGCGCCGCCAGAAACTGCAGGCCGACACACTGGCGGCGCTCGCCAGGCGGCAAGACCGGGTCATCTCGCTGCGGCTCGAGCGCCTGCGCGGCCAGTTGAGCCAGGCCGAGCGCCTGCTGACCACGCTTTCGCACAAGGCCGTCCTGGCGCGCGGCTTCGCGCTGGTGAAGGATGCCGATGGCGCCGTCATCAAGCAGGCGGCTGACGTGGCATCGGGGATGGCGCTTTCACTGGAGTTCGCCGACGGCACGGCGGATGCGGTGGCAACCAGCGGTGCGGCGCGGCCGAAGCCGGTTGCGAAGCCTGCGACCAAGACCAAGGAACCTGGCAACCAAGGCTCCCTATTCTGAGACACCCATGACCGATAGTTCGCATCACCGGAAAACGCCGTCAGGCAAACCGCGCGCCCGAAGCTTTGGGATCGGTTTTGACGGCACGCCGGGCTCGTTTAACGCCATCACCGATGTGCCCGGCGTCGCGGTCGGCTATGCGACGCTGATTTCAGGCGATGGCGCGCTGGTGGTCGGCAAGGGACCGGTGCGCACCGGTGTCACCGCGATCCTGCCCAGGCCACTTGCTGATCTGGCCACGCCGGTCTTCGCCGGTATTTTCAGCCAGAACGGCAATGGCGAGCTGACCGGCTCGCACATCGTCGAGGAAACCGGCGCCTTCAACTTTCCGATCACCATCACCAACACCCATTCCTGTGGTGTTTCGCGCGACGGCACGCTGCGCTGGATGCAACGCGTGCTGCCGGAGGCGCTCGACAGCGGCTGGGGCCTGCCGGTGGCGGCCGAAACCTATGACGGCTTCCTCAACGACATCAACGGCCACCATTTGACCTTTGAGCATGTGGCTCAGGCACTTGACTGTGCCGCTAGCGGCGCGATCGAGGAAGGCAGCGTCGGCGGCGGCACCGGCATGATCACCTTCGGCTTCAAGGCCGGCTCGGGGACGGCTTCGCGTGTCGTTGAATGGCAGGGCCAAGCTTACACGGTCGGCGCGTTCGTGCAGTCGAATTTCGGCAAACGGCGCAATTTTACCCTTCGTGGCCTGCGCGCTGGGCTCGAACTCGCGGAGCCGGCGATACGCGAAGGCACGCCACGTGCCGAAAAGGGTTCGATCATCGCCGTCATCGCCACCGATGCGCCATTCCTGCCGCACCAGATGAAGCGGCTGGCTCGCCGCGTGCCGCTTGGCGTCGCCATGACCGGCGGCTTCGGCTACCACAGCTCGGGCGACATCTTTATCGCCTTCTCGACCGCCAACCCTGCCGCGGCGCTGGCGCCGTCGGGCAGGCTCGCCAATGCCGACTTCATTCCCGATACAGACATCGATCCGTTTTTCGATGCCGTGATCCAGACCGTAGAGGAATCGATCCTCAACGCCCTGATCGCCAATAACGACATGACCGGCCGCGACGGCAATTTCGTGCCGGCGCTGCCGAAGGTGTGGCTGAAAGAAAAGTTCGGCTGAGACGAAAAACGCGGGCCGAAAGGCCCGCGCATTCAAACCGAGTGGCCGTTAAAATCTATTCCGCTGCCTTGCTGGACGCCTGCTGGTGCTCGTCTGCCTCGGCTGCTTCCTCGAGCCGGGACGCAATGAGTTCCTGGATATCACCGACTTCTTCCTGGATGTCCTCCAGGGGAATACCGACTTCCGCAGCCTTGGCGGCGCATTCCTTGGCCAATGTCTCGGCCTGCTTGTCGATTCTGGCCTGGGACTGGCAATGGACCTTTTCGCCGATCCATCCCCGCAAGAACTCGATCGCGTGTTCACTCATACTGCTGTTCCCTGGCGGCAAAGCCGGTTGGTAATCATAAACGTCGGCATCCCGCAAAGGATGCATTCTCCCATTCCAGCCGAGTCGCGGCCGCCCGGCAAGTCAATGCCGTCCAGGGTCCACAGAGCTGAAGGAAATCGAGGGGTGAAAAACATTTTCTGATTCTGAAGGACTGTACCGTTGGCGGGATCTGGCCCGCTCCGAGCAATTGCTTCTACCTTTTACGGCTTTCAGTCCGTTTAGTAATCTCAATGGCTGTCGCTACAGCCGCCTTTTGACGTTTCGCTTCTAGGCGCGAGCCAGCGAAGCCGCCGGTATATAGTGATATCCTCATCCAATGTCGACTCCTCCCAACGGTGCCCACAGCTTGCACCAAAGTCGCACCCCTGCGCACCCCATCAGAAGGTCTCGACCCAGGGCCTGAGCTCCATTTCCCAGGTCCAGGCGCTGCGGTGCTGGCGATGAATGGAAAGATAGGCTTCGGCGATCGCATCCGGTGACAAACGGCGATCCGGCGGCCCGGACTCCTGTCCGGACGCGGCCGAAGCGATGCCGCCGTCGATGATGAAATGCGCGACGTGGACGTTCTTCGGCGCCAGTTCACGGGCCATGGACTGCGCCAGCCCGCGCAAGCCGAATTTGGGCATCGCAAAACCGGCGGAGCCGGCGAACCCCTTTACGCTGGCCGTCGCGCCGGTGAAGAGGATCGAACCCGAGCCCAGAGCGACCAGCCGTCGGGCCGCCTGCTGGCCGACCAGGAACCCGCCATAGGCGCCAACCAGCAAAGCCTGCCGGACCGCCTCTGGATCGAGCTCGGCTACCGGCCCACGGGCACGGCCGCTGGCGTTGAAAACGACCAGCGAAAGCGTGCCGGCCTTGTCGGCGACATCGAACAGACGCTCGACCGATGCGGGGTCGGAGACATCCGTTGCCACCGCTTGCGCGCCGGTCTCAGCCTGCAAGGCACTGAGTTTCTCGATATTGCGCGCGGCCAGAACGACGCTGAACCCTTCCTTCGCCAGAAGGCGCGCCAGCGAGGCGCTCAGGCCGGAGCCCGCACCGGCGATGACGGCGACATTGGATGTCATGAGACCTCTCCTTCTTTCAACGGGACTGCGATCGATGGCTGGCGAATGAGCTGTCTTGAAACTTGCCGGATCAGCACGGCGACGGCAACGCGCAAGCCAAGAAAAAGGCCGGGCGCGAAAACGGCCCGGCCAAAAAGAAGGTCATAACCTTCAGAGGGGAACACCGCTCGGTGAAATGGGAGGAAAACACCGAACGGATTTTTCTCTTTTGGACCGATTCTCGGCTAGATACGACGAACGATTTTCTAAAAATTGGCCAGGATGGCAAAAATCCTGTCCTTTCTTGGCCAAAGGCTCAGCCAACCCGGCTTTCCCTTTCGAGCAGATCGGCATAGTGGCGCCGCGCGACGTCGGGATGCGAGCGCAGCCGGCTTTTCAGCACATTGGTTCCGACATCGCGAAACAACGGATTGTCCGGATCGCTGGCCGGCCCGCGCGCCTGCGCCGCCAATTCCTCGGAAAGGCCAAGCAGCGGGATCGTCGCATCGAGCCTGGCGCTGAAGAAGAACGGCACCGAAATGCGCTCGACGCCGGCGGGCGGCGTCACCACACGATGTACGGTTGCGCGCAAATAGCCATTCGAGGCCAGTTCGAGCAATTCGCCGATGTTGACGACGAGCGTGCCGGGAATGGGGTCCACATCCACCCAGGTACCGTCATAGTCGACTTGCAGCCCCTTATTGTCATCCTGGAGCAGCAGCGTCAGGAAACCGCCGTCCTTGTGCGCGCCGACACCCTGGTCGCCGCCGGTCGCATCGCGGCCGGGGTAGCGCACGATCTTCATGCGATGGTTGGGCTCTGCGCTGTAGATCGGGTCGAACGCGTCCTCGGGCTGATCGAGCGACAGCGCGAAGGCCTTCAGCAGCCGGATCGCCACGGCCGTGGCCTTGCTTTGCCACGCGAGCAGCGCCGGTTTGAGATCCGGCAGCGCCGCGGGCCACTGGTTCGGGCCCTGCAGCCGCGTCCAGGCGGGAATTCCCGGCCCTTGCGCGATGGCCTGGCGCTCGACGCCGATGTCGAGTTGTTCGCGCCAGTCCTCCTTGCCCTTGGTCAGTTCGCCGCCGGCGCGGGTGTAGCCGCGGAACTGCGAGGACTTGACCATCTCGATCGCCAGCTTGTCAGCCTCCGGCAAGGCAAAGAACTGGCGCGACGCGGTAAGCACCTCGCTGATCTCCGCCCAGGAGATGCCATGTCCGGCCAGATAGAAAAAGCCGATGTCGCGCGAAGCGGAGCGCAAGTCCGCCAGAAATGTCCGGCGTTCCGACGCGCCTTGCTCAAGACGGCTCAGATCGAGCACAGGCACTATTCTGGGCATATCAGGCTCCTTTCCTGGCGCGTTCAGGGCGTTGCTTGAAATCTCCGCCCGGAAAACCCAGCCGATTGAACATGCAGGCACTTTTTCGCGACCGAAGCCGCCATAACGCGCGCAAGTCTCATCGACTTCAGATTGCCGGGAAAGAAACGATCAGCCCTTCGTTGCGGCCGTGACGAACAATTTTTCCATTCGCAGGGGCAAGCGGATGATGATCGCGATCAGACCGGCGCTGGGCGCGGCCAATCGCGCTTAACCCTGCTGGGTCCGTTGCCGTCCAACCGGCGTGCGTGAAAGATCGGCGGCATCAAAAAACCTGGCGTCTATGTCACACCAGCATTTCCTCACTCGTCATGGGATTGGCACCAACAGAAGGAAGCCAACCATGACCGCAAAAATCGACCTCTTCGCCGCCGCCCCTGTGCTGATGAAGAACTGGCAGCGCTTCTCGATCGAGCTCTCCGCAGCCGCCAGCCTTGAGCACAGCCTCACCGAACTGGTGAAGCTGCGCGCCTCGCAGATCAATGGCTGCGCCAACTGCATCAATCTCCATGCCACCGAGGCGCGCGAGAACGGTGAGACCGAGCAGCGCATCTACCTTTTGCCGGCCTGGCGCGAGGCACCCTGCTACAGCGACCGCGAACGCGCGGCACTCAACTGGACAGAGGCCTTGACCCGCCTGTCGGAAGGTGCTGGCCATGCGAGCGCCTACGAAGAGCTGAAGGCGCATTTCACGGAGGAGGAGCAGATCAAACTCACCTTGACGATCAACATCATCAACGCCTGGAACCGCATCGCTGTCGGTTTCGGCCTGTATGCCGATCCGGCGGCCGTGAAGGCCGCCCGGGTGGCCGCAGCCTGATGACGGGCACGGCGGACGACGATGCCGCAGCAGGCTTCGGCCCGCTGCGCCCCAAGCTCATGCGCGTCGCCTACCGCATGCTCGGCTCGGTGTCGGACGCCGAGGATGCCGTGCAGGAGGCCTTCATCCGCTGGATGAAGGCCGACCGCAGCGCGGTGCGCGAGCCCGAAGCCTTCCTGCGCCGCACGGTCACGCGTCTCTGCCTCGACCAGCTCAAATCCGCGCGGCACAAACGTGAGACCTATGTCGGCCCCTGGCTTCCCGATCCCGTGGTGGAAGAGGACGAGCTGGAAGACGTCACCTTGCCGCTGATGCTGGCGCTGGAGCGCCTGTCTCCGCTCGAGCGCGCCGCCTTTCTGCTGCACGATGTGTTCGGCTTGGGATTTGACCAGGTCGCGGCAGCCGTCGAGCGCGCCGGCGGCCTGCCGTCAGCTGGCGGCCCGGGCACGCGGCCATGTCCGCGAGGCGCGGCCTCGCTTTGCGGTGGAAAGACAACACGGCCTCGAACTCGCCGAGGCCTTTTTCACGGCGTCGCGCAGCGGTGACATGAAGGCGCTTGGCGCCATGTTATCAGCCGATGTCATTGCCCATGCCGACGGTGGCGGCAAGCGTCCGGCGGCCACCGAGCCGGCCCTGGGTTTCGATGCCGTGATGGCGCAGTACGAGCGTGTGGCGGCTTGGTTGCGCACGCATGCCTCGAAACTTGTCCGCGTCGGTTTCATCAACGGCTTGCCGGGGTTCGTCACCCTGGAAGCCGATGGCGAACTCCAGACCACCGCACTCGACATCGAGGACGGGAAGATCGCGGCGATCTATGTCGTGCGCAATCCCGACAAGCTCAGGCACCTCCACTAAGCGTCAAGCCAATCCGAACTTCTCCACGGCGCGCATGATGCCGCGCAGCTCGGCGAGGCCTTTCAGCCGGCCGATCAACGAGTAGCCGGGATTGATCTTCTTCTTGCCGATATCGTCGGCGAGCAGGTGGCCATGGTCCGGCCGCATCGGGATGCGCCAGTCGGCACGGCCCTCCTTGCGGCGGCGCGTCTCCTCCTGCATCAGGGCCAGGATGACATGCGCCATGTCGGTACCGCCCTCGAGATGCTCGGCTTCGTAAAACGAGCCGTCCTCCTCGATAGTGATGTTGCGCAGATGGACGAAATGGATGCGGCCGGCGAATTCCTTGACCATGGCGACAATGTCGTTGTCGGCGCGCGTGCCGTAGGAGCCGGTGCAGAAGGTCAGGCCATTGGCCGGGCTGTCGACGGCGTCGAGGATGAAACGCGCATCCTGCGCGGTCGAGACGACGCGCGGCAGGCCATAGAGCGAGAAGGGCGGGTCGTCGGGATGGATGCACATGCGCACCCCTTCCTCTTCCGCCACCGGAATGATCTCGCGCAGGAACCAGGCAAGATTGTCGCGCAATTCCTTCGGCCCGATCCCATCATATTCCGCCAAAGCCTCGCGGAAACTGTCGCGGTCGTACTTGCGCTCGGTCGCTGGCAGGCCGGCGATCAGGTTGCGCTCGATCTGGTCGATTTGCTCTGACGTCAGCGCCTTCAGCCGCTTCTCGGCCTCGGCGATCCGCGCCGGCGTATAGCTGGCAGCGCCGTTCTTGCGTTGCAGCACGAACAGATCATAGGCGGCAAAGTCGATGGCATCGAAACGCAAGGCGTAGCCGGTTGTTGGCAGGCGATGCATGAGGTCGGTGCGCGTCCAGTCCACCACCGGCATGAAATTGTAGCAAACTGTTTTGATGCCGGCCTTGGCGAGCGTGCGGATGCTGTCGCGATAGTAGCCGGCATAGCGCTCGCGTTCGGGCGCGCCGATCTTGAAGGAATTGTGGACCGGGATGCTTTCGACCACCGACCATGTCAGGCCGGCGGCCTCGATGATACGCTTGCGCTCGAGGACATCGGCTTCGGGCCAGGCTCGGCCATCGTAGATATGATGGAGCGCAGAAACCACGCCCGTGGCGCCAGCCTGTCTGACATGATCGAGTGTCACCGGATCATCCGGACCATACCAGCGCCAGCACTGTTCCATTACCGCTTTCCTTTTTGCGAGAGACCGGCAACCTATTGTTTGACTACGATGAGTGTCAAACTCAGAACGAGATTTTCGATAGCGCATGAAGGAGCTTCCGCGATGAAGGATTTCGACGGCAAGGTGGCATTGGTGACGGGGACAACCGGCATCGCGCTCGCCACCGCAAGACGGCTGGCGCAGGGGGGTGCTGCGATCATCGCCTGCGGCATCGACCGGGCCGCCAATACCGCCATGCAGGAAAGCCTTGCCAAAACCGGAGCGGATGCGCTGGTGCAAACGGTTGACGTCTCCGTTTCCGACCAGGTGCGCGACGCGATCGCGGCCGGCGTCGCGAAATTCGGTGGCATCGATGTCATCGTCAATTCCGCCGCGGTGCATCCCTACGGAACCGCGACGACGACCGATTGGGAAACCTGGAACCGGGCAATGACGGTCAATGTCGGCTCGATCTATCTGACCGCGCATTTCGGCATCCCGGAAATGATCAGGCGGGGTGGCGGCGCCATCGTCAATGTCGCCTCGGTGCAAGGTTTCGCCTGCCAGCAGAACGTCGCCGCCTATGCCACGACCAAGGGCGCCATCCACACGCTGACGCGCTCGCTGGCGCTCGACTACGCAGCATCAGGCATAAGGGTGAATTCGGTGAGCCCCGGTTCGATCCGCACGCCGATCCTGGAGAAGGCCGCGCGCGGCGACAATGGCAGCGATGCCGATGTCGAAGAGGCCTACATGCGCTTCGGCGCGGCGCATCCGCTTGGCCGCATCGGCGAGCCCGAGGAGGTGGCGGAACTCATCGCTTTCCTGTGCTCGTCAAAGGCCGGCTTCTGCACCGGCGCCGATTACAAGATCGATGGCGGTCTGACCGCCGGCATCGGCGTGAAGTAGAGCCATCGAGATCGGCCCTGGCCTTTACGCCGGCGCGATGCTCAGGGGTTTTGGGGGCGCAGCGTCCGCAAGGTGATGGAGTAGCGATGCTCGGCAAGCGGCGGGATGCTGTGCTCCCATTGTGTGCGCGAAGGGCCGGTCATGAGATAGACCGACCTTGGCTCGACGACGATGGTCCGGCGCTCCCATTTGTCGCCGCTCTTTCGCCGCAGCCGGAAGCTGCAGGGCGCCAGCAGCGAAACGCCGGCGACATCTTCGAAATGCGGCTTGTCGCGATGCCAGCCGATACCAGCGCCCGGCCGGTATTCATTGATCAGCACCTGCGCGAAAGCCTCGACGGGCCGGCGCGCAAAGGCCGCGACCCTTTCGCGCAAAGGCAGCAGAAAGTCGGGAATCGGCAGCGCCTCGACCACTTCGCGCCGGTCATAATCGTAGCGCAGGCCAAACCCGACGACACGCCGGTTTGCAAGATAGCCGTGGAAATCAAACGCCTGGAACGGCAGTCCCTCAAGATGCCGGGCGAGCTCCGTCTCTTCATGCGGCGTGATCAATCCGGGCTGGTAGGCAAAACCTTCGGGCAGATCCTCCGCGGCACCAAAGAGATCATGCTGGAATGCCGAAGTGTGGCCGATGGCTTTCGATTTGAGCTGCGACATCCCGCCTAGATGGTGAACGCAGGACTGCAAGGCAATATCCAGCCGCTCTAGCGTACGTGACAGCGGCGGCAATGGCAGGGAACCGCACCATGTCTGGCGAATTTATCTGGCTGAGCCGTCAGGTGCCAACATGCCGTCGACCGCGATCCGAAACACACAGTACGATCTCGCGACCAGGACCCTCTCCGTCTGGTTCGTGCCGAGCGGCCATCGCTACGATTATGCGGACGTTGCCCCGGCAACCTATGCCGCTTTCCGGAAAGCTGCCTCGAAAGGCCGCTTCTTCAACGAATTCATCCGGGACCATTACAGCTACCGTCGCGTGGCATGATGATGCGGTGAGCACGGTCGGCCCGTCACGCCTTCTTGTTCAGCTCCGCGGGCGCTTGGTCCGGCGCCGGTTCCCAGCCAAAGACACTGCGGCCGCCAAGCAGATGCGACTGGTCGAATTCGCCGGCGACGATTTCCTTCAAGCTGGGGCCGGTGACGTATCGCTCGACCTGCCGCGACTGATCGTCAAGCCGTCTCAACGCGCCGATTTCCTCGTCGCGGCCAAGCCTGGCCTTCTGCACGGCGGACTTCAGCACGCCGATCGTCTCGTCGTAGACCTTGAGCGGAACAGGGAAAGGGTGCCTGTCCTTGCCGCCATGGGCGAGCGAGAAACGGCCCGGATCGGAAAAACGGCACGGCGCGCCGTGGACGACTTCGGCGACGAGGGCCAATGCGCGCACGGTGCGCGCGCCCACACCGGGAACCAGCAGAAGCTCGGAGAAATCCGCCGGGCCACGCTCCGCGGCCGCCGCCATGTTTCCATGCAGGCGACGCATGACGACATCGCTTTCGCGGACATCATGGTGAGCCGGCATGACCAGATGCGGCAGCAGCGGCTGCTCCGAAGCTGGGGCGGTGTTGGGATGCAAAGCAGCGAATTCGCGCAGGATGCGGTCCGGGCCAAGGTCGTGGAGCAGGTCCAGTTGTCCCTGGCGCGAGGCCTCGGCGCGGCGGTCGGTCAGGTTGACGATCTCGCCCTGGTTGGCGCCCTCGATTGCGGCATGCGGCTGATCAACAAAACTCTTCAACCCTTCGGACAGCCAATGGTAGCGGCGTGCCACCTTGCTGTCGCCGTTCATGCCTTGCTGCACCACCACCCAGTCGCCGTCGTCGGTGACGATGAAGCCGTGCAGATAGAGATCGAAACCATCCTGAACGGCGGCGCTATCGACCTTGGCGACGAGCCGGCTGACGGTCGCAAGGCGCGCTCCGTCGAAGCCGATGCGCTCGCCGATGGCGGCCAGTTCATGCGGGGTTTTGCGCGAATGCGCGCCACGGCCGCCGCAGACATGAATGCCGAGTTCGCCAGACAGCGGCGTCAGACCCCGTTTCAAGGCGCCGACGACGCTGGTCGTGATGCCGGACGAGTGCCAGTCCATGCCCATGACGGCGCCGAAGGACTGAAACCAGAACGGATGCGCCAGCCGCCGCAGCAATTCGTTGCGGCCATAGTGATGGATGATCGCCTCGCACATGACGGCGCCAAGGCGCGTCATGCGGTCGCCCAGCCATTTCGGCACGCGTCCGCCGTGAAGTGGAAGATCCGCACTGCCCGATCGTTGCGCCACGCCTGTTGCCTGTTCCGGTGTTTGTCCACACAGATAGGCATCCCGGGCCACGCAGGAAAGCTTTGAATGCTACCGCTCGAATTGGCCGCAGCGCTTCCGGCTATCGCACCACGCGTTTCTCAAGCTTGCGGGCCAAGGTGCGCCGGTGCAGGCCAAGCCGGCGCGCGGTTTCGGAGATGTTGAAGCCGGTCTCGACGAGCGTCTCGTGGATGCGCTCCCATTCGAGGTTCTTGATCGAGGTGGGACGGCTGCTCAGCGACACGGAAACATCGCCCTCGGCCCGGCCGAAGGCGGCTTCGATGTCATCGGTATTGGCGGGCTTGGCCAAATAGTGACATGCGCCGAGCTTGATCGCCTCGACCGCCGTGGCGATGCTGGCGAAGCCGGTCAGCACGACGATCCTCATCGAAGCGTCGCGGGCGCTGAGCAGTTTGACGCATTCCAGCCCGGAGCCGCCGGCGCCAAGCTTGAGATCAACGACGGCGTAAGCCGGAACCGCTGTTTCAAGGGCGCGAGCCAACTCTTCCCTGCCGTGGCAGACCACGACGTCGTAGTCGCGCTTTTCGAAGGAGCGTTTCAGCGTCTTCGCAAAGGTGGCGTCGTCCTCGACGATAAACAGGGATCGATCAGGCCTCATGATCATCTCCATCGGTCAGTGCCGCCAGCGGCAGCGAGAGCGTAACACAGGCCCCCTGCTCCATGTTACGCGCCGAAAAGTCGCCTCCCAGCTTTCGAACCACGTTGACGACGAGGAAAAGGCCAAGGCCGCCGCCCGGCCGTCCCTTGCTCGACATATAGGGCTGGCCGAGCGCCGCTAGAATAGCCTCGTCAAAACCCGGCCCGCGGTCGCGCACGGCAATCACCAGTGTCTCGCCCTGCCGTTCGGCAGTGACGCCG
Source organism: Mesorhizobium sp. P3_A9 (assembly GCF_056402975.1). Classification (NCBI taxonomy): domain Bacteria; kingdom Pseudomonadati; phylum Pseudomonadota; class Alphaproteobacteria; order Hyphomicrobiales; family Phyllobacteriaceae; genus Mesorhizobium; species Mesorhizobium sp. P3_A9. The sequence goes on from NZ_JBFUGJ010000036.1 coordinate 20,559, forward strand.
ACCCAATCGGGCGAGGCTTCCTGGGCGTTGTCGAAGACGTTGAAGATCACCTGCTTCAGCGCCGTGTCGGAGACGATCTGCTCGTCGGGTTCGAAATCGTTGCTGTACTCCAGATTGAGCGGCTGGCGGCTGCCGCGCCACTCCTGGACCAGATCGTCGAGGAAATGGCGAATGCTGGTGCGGATCGTGCCTTCGCCGCGCGCCTGCCCCGAAGACATCAGGATGCCCGACACGATGCTTTTGCAACGCTCGATCTGCGCCTGCATTTCGGCGACGTCCCCAGCCAGCTCGCGGTTGCGGGTGACGCTGCGCATCTGGCGCCAGTCGGAGAGGATGACGGAGATGGTCGAAAGCGGCGTGCCCAGTTCATGCGCGGCACCGGAGGCGAGCAGACCCATGCGCACGATGTGATCCTCCTCGGCAGAGTGCTGGCGCAGATCGGCGAGATAGGCATCGCGCTCGCGCAGATTGCGGTTGATGCGCGTCATGAAGATCACGATCAGGCCCGCCGCCAGGACGAAGCATATGAACATGCCCCTGATATGCAGGGCCAGCAGGTCGCTGCCGCCGTGATGAGGAATGGCGATCGGCTGGAACTGGAAGGTGAGGAAAACGAAGCAGGCGGAAGCGGCCGCCACGAGGATCCAGGTAGACCAGGGCGTCAGCAGCGCGGCGCCAAGCGTGATCTGCAAGAGGTAGAGCGACACGAACGGGTTCGAGGCACCACCGCTCAGGTAGAGCTGGGTCGTCAGCGCCGCCATGTCGAAGATGAGCGCGACGAAGAGCTGCGCGTTGCTGATCGGGCGCCGGCCGCGCGAAGCGAGCAGGCTGAAGATGTTCAGCCCGACCAGGAAAAGCACCACGCCGGCCATCTCCGCCAGCGGCAGCGGGATGTCGAACCAGTATTCCGTCGCCAGAATGGTAAGCACCTGACCGGCCACCGCCAGCCAACGCAACTGGATAAGCAGGAGCAGGTTCTTCCTGTTCGCCGCGTCTGGATCCGAGACGGCGCCGCTGCCCGCCAGGGATACCGCGAAGGATTTGTCGTTGCGAAGCGTTTGCGACGGGGCGCTCATCTTGCCGGTCCTCGCCGCCAGCGGCCGCCGATCATCGGCGCGGCCAGGGCTACGGCGAGCATCGCAGCGAGCGTGAACCAGGTCAAAGCGTAGACGAGGTGGCTGTTGCGGAAAGTCACGACGGTCAGGCCGCCGCGCGGCCAGCCGCCGGATGCTTCCGCGTCGACGAAATAGGGGGCGACGTCCTTGGTCAGGCCGCGGGCGTTGGCGATGGCGGCGACGTCGCGCGAATACCAGCGATTGGCCGCGGCATCGTTGTTGCGCAGGAAGCCGCCGCCGGGCTCGCTCATGCGCAACAGGCCGTCAATGACGGTCGACGACGCAAGGCTGCCACTCTCTTGTTCGAACTCGGCCTTGCGCTCCTGGGGAATGAAGCCGCGGTTGACCAGCACGACGAAGCCAAGGTCGGTGCGCATCGGCGTCAGCACCCAATAGCCACCGCCAAGTTCCGTCACCGCCTGCACCAGTGTGTTCTCGCCGCCCAGAAATCGACCGGCCAATCGGACGTGGCTGTACTCGTTAGCGGCCGCGGTCATACCGTTCCAGTTCGCTGGGCCGGGCGCATCGGCAACCGGAGCGTGGATGCGCTGGTCGACGCGGGCGATCAGGTCGAGTTTCCAGACCCGCCTTTCCAGCTGCCAGATGCCAAGCCCGAGAAACACCAGCACGCCGAGGAGCCCGAGCAGTGCGAGGAAAAGCCGTGACGTGGGCGATCTGCCGGCTTCCTTTCGTGGCTCGGCACGCAAGCTGATGTCGGCCTGCCCCATCCGTGCCTCGATCGTGGTCTCCTCCGCGCCCGGCGCCGGGCTCATGGCATCTCGCGCATGTCGTGAAGCCCCGGCATCATGTTGGCGTTGAGGTGGTACATCACCCAGAGCGAACCGGTCAGCACGATGACGACGAGGATCATCGTGAAGATCAGCGCCAGCATCGACCATCCGCCCTCGGAGGCGGTGTTCATATGCAGGAAGAAGACCATGTGGACGACGATCTGGACCACCGCGAAGGCCATGATGACGATGGCCGTGGCCTGCTTGTTGTCGATGGCGCCGCTCATGACCAGCCAGAACGGGATGGCGGTCAGGATCACCGACAGGACGAAGCCGATCAGATAGCCCTTGAACGACCCGTGCGCGGCTCCGCCATGGGCGTGGCCGTGACCCTCGGCATGATCATGAGCGCTCATCGCAACATCCCCATCAGGTAGACGAAGGTGAAGACGCCGATCCAGACGACGTCGAGGAAATGCCAGAACATGCTGAGGCACATCAGCCGGCGGCGGTTGGCCTCGGTAAGGCCAAACCGTGCGACCTGTGTCATCAGCGTCACCAGCCAGACGATGCCGAAGGTGACATGCAGGCCGTGCGTGCCGACCAGGGTGAAGAAGGACGACAGGAAGGCACTGCGCTGCGGCGTCGCGCCTTCATGGATCATGTGCGAGAATTCGTAGAGTTCGATCGACAGGAAGGCGAGGCCGAACAGGCCGGTCACGGCAAGCCAGGCTTGCGTCGCCGCCACGCGGCCCTTGTCCATGGTCAGCATGGCAAAGCCATAGGTGATCGAGGAGAAGAGCAGCATGGCGGTGTTGACCGCTACCAGATCGAGGTCGAACAGGTCCTTCGGCGCAGGCCCCGCCGCGTAGTTGCCGCCGAGCACGCCATAGGCCGCGAACAGCATGGCGAAGATCAGGCAGTCGCTCATCAGATAGAGCCAGAAGCCAAGCATGGTGCTGCTGCCTTCGGCGTGCGCATGCTCTTCTTCCAGATGAAACACCGGTTCGGTGCCCGCCGTGGTTGCAATCGAAGCCATGCTCAAACCCTAGCCCTGAGCGGCGAGGAGCGTCGTCCTCGCCTCCTCCGCCTGCGTGACCTCGGCAGCCGGAATGTGGAAGTCTCTGATATAGTTGAAGGTGTGGCCGATCGCGGTGGCGATCAGGCAGACGAAGCTCAGCGCCGCCAGCCACCAGATGTACCAGATCAGGCCGAAGCCGAGCGCCACGCTGAAGGCGGCCAGGATGACGCCCGTGCCGGTATTGCTTGGCATATGGATCGGCTTGAAGCCCGAGAGCGGCCTGGTGTAGCCGGCCTTCTTCATGTCCCACCAGGCGTCGTTGTCGCGCACGACCGGCGTGAAGGCGAAGTTGTAGGCAGGCGGCGGCGACGAGGTCGACCATTCGAGCGTGCGGCCGTCCCAGGGATCGCCGGTCGGATCGGTCAGAGCCTCGCGCTTGCGAATGGAGACGAAGATCTGGATCAGGAAGGCGGCGATGCCGAAGGCGATCAGCACCGCGCCAAAGGCGGCGATCACGAACCATATCTGCAGCGAAGGGTCGTCGAAGACGCGCATGCGGCGCGTCACGCCCATCAGGCCGAGGACATAGAGCGGCATGAAGGCGAACCAGAAGCCGACCACCCAGCACCAGAACGACACCTTGCCCCAGAACGGATCGAGCTTGAAGCCGAAGGCCTTGGGCCACCAGTAGGCAATGCCGGCAAACAGGCCGAACAGCACGCCGCCGATGATGACGTTGTGGAAGTGGGCGATCAGGAACAGGCTGTTGTGCAGGACGAAATCCGCCGGCGGCACGGCAAGCAGCACGCCGGTCATGCCGCCGACGGTGAAGGTGAGCATGAAGGCCATCGTCCACATCATCGGCAGTTCGAAGCGGATGCGGCCGCGATACATTGTGAACAGCCAGTTGAATATCTTCGCTCCGGTCGGGATCGAGATGATCATCGTGGTGATGCCGAAAAAGGAATTGACGCTGGCGCCCGAGCCCATGGTGAAGAAGTGGTGCAGCCAGACAAGGTACGACAGGATGGTGATGACCACTGTGGCGTAGACCATCGAGGTGTAGCCGAACAGGCGCTTGCCGGAGAAGGTCGAGGTGACCTCGGAAAAGACGCCAAACAGCGGCAGGATGAGAATGTAGACTTCCGGGTGACCCCATATCCAGATGAGGTTCACATACATCATCGGGTTGCCGCCGAAGTCGTTGGTGAAGAAATTGGTGCCGACATAACGGTCGAGAGCCAGCAGCGAAAGCACCGCCGTCAGCACCGGGAAGGACGCCACGATCAGCACGTTGGTGCACAGCGACGTCCAGGTGAAGACAGGCATGCGCATCATCGTCATACCGGGCGCGCGCATCTTGATGATCGTGCAGATCAGATTGATGCCCGACAGCGTCGTGCCGACACCCGCCACCTGCAGCGCCCATATGTAATAATCGACGCCGACGTCGGGACTGTAGCCGATGCCGGAGAGCGGCGGATAGGCGAGCCAGCCGGTGCGGGCGAATTCACCGACGAACAGTGATGCCATGACCAGGATGGCGCCGCCGACCGTCATCCAGAAGCTGAAATTGTTGAGGAAGGGGAAGGAGACGTCACGCGCGCCGATCTGCAGCGGTACGACGAAGTTCATCAGCCCGGTGACGAAGGGCATTGCCACGAAGAAGATCATGATCACGCCGTGTGCGGTAAAGATCTGGTCGTAGTGATGCGAGTTGAGGTAGCCCTCGGAACCGTTGAAGGCGATGGCCTGTTGCAGGCGCATCATGATGGCGTCGGAGAAGCCGCGCAGCAGCATGACCAGGCCGAGCACCATGTACATGATGCCGATCTTCTTGTGGTCGACGCTGGTGAACCACTCGCGCCACAGGTAGGTCCAGAGCTTGAAATAGGTGATGATGCCGAGAAGGGCGATGCCGCCGAGCGCCACCGCGGCGAAGGTGGCGACGACGATCGGCTCGTGCAGCGGCAGCGAGTCCAAGGTGAGACGGCCGAAGATGAATTTGGTCAGCGTGTCGGGCATCTTCTGTCTCTCACAATTCTTGCCGCAGCAGGCCGAGCGACGGCGCATCCGCCTCGGCGCGGCGGCTCTCGGTCCCGGGCCTGAGCAGCCCCGCCCCACGCAGCGGGGAAAGATTCCTGGCCGGCCAATCCGTCGGCGTGGCATCGCCGGCCGCGCGCGCCGCGGCAGCCGCTTCCTCAGCCGTGCAGATGCTGGCGACATAGGACGGTTCGTTGCCGAACACCGCGCCGCGCCGGGCGAGCTTGTCGTATTGCAGCGGCAGCGTGTTGCGGACACCCGCAAGGCCGAGGCCACCCTTGGCGTCGATCGACATCATCTCGCTCATGCACATCTTGCCGCGCTCGACGCACAGATTGAGGATGGCGCCGTAGAGGTCAGGATCGACGGAGGCATAGTGGCGGACCGGCTCGTTCTCGCTCGGCTTTTCGAGGTCGAGATAGGTCTCGCGGTCGAGCGCCGCCGACGCGGTCCTGGTCTGCGCCACCCACTGGTCGAAGGCCTGCTCGGACAGGCCGTGGAATGCGAAGCGCATCCCGGAAAAGCCGGCACCGCTGTAATTGGCCGAGAAGCCCATATAGGTACCCGGCCGATTGATGACGGCGTGCAGCTTCGTCTCCATCGCCGGCATGGCATAGATCTGCCCGGCAAGGGCCGGAATGTAGAAGGAGTTCATCACCGCCGACGAGGTGATGCGGAAGTCGATCGGCTGATTGACCGGCGCCGCCAGCTCGTTGACGGAGGCGATGCCGTAGTCCGGATAGATGAAGAGCCATTTCCAGTCGAGCGCCACGACCTCGACCCGCAGCGGCTTGTGCAGCTCCGTGACCGGCTGGCCGGGTTCGATGCGGTCGATGCGGCGATAGGGGTCGAGCAAATGCGTGCCGAGCCAGGTCAGCGCGCCAAGGCATATGATGATCAGCAGAGGGGCTGCCCAGATCACCAGTTCGAGTTTCGTCGAATGATCCCAGTCCGGCGCGTAGGTCGCCGAAGCGTTGGATTGGCGGTAGCGCCAGGCGAAAAAAACAGTCAGCGCCATGACCGGCACGATGATGATCAGCATCAGCAGGGTCGAGACCACGAGCAGGTCGCGCTGCTGGGCGGCGACATCGCCGGCGGGCGCGAGCACGACCAGATCGCAGCCGCTCAACAGCCCGGCCAGGGGGAACAGAAGCAAGGCTCCAAATCGTTTCATCAAACGCTGCCCTCGATGGACCGCCGCAACCGTTCATGTTGCAGTGCGGTATCGATCAAGGGCTACTGCTCGCGGAGGCACGGCAACATTGGACAATTTGTCCAATGCCCAGCTGGCATGGCTTTGGCGCAGTGTGCAGTGCACAATAGGACCATTGGGGAATCCCCAGAATTGGGTCCCGGACACTTCATTCCACGGGGTGGCGACGGATAAGATGGCTCAGACTTCGACTGCCGAAACGAACAGCGAGCTGATCGGCTCGCATCATGGCCAGGTCAGCGCCGGCGATATCGCGGTCGGCGTGATTGTCGGCAGGACGTCGGAGTTCTTCGACTTCTTCGTCTATGCAATCGCGTCCGTCATCGTGTTCCCCAAGCTCATATTTCCGACGCATGATCCGCTTGCCGGAACGCTGTATTCCTTCTCGATCTTCGCACTCGCCTTCGTCGCGCGCCCATTCGGCTCAGTTTTGTTCATGGCGATCGATCGCGCCTATGGCCGCGGCGCGAAACTGACCATCGCGCTCTTCCTGCTCGGCACCTCGACCGTCGCCATCGCCTTTCTGCCGGGCTACGGCGACATCGGTGCGGTCGCGATCTGGCTGCTCGCGCTTGCCCGTATCGGGCAGGGGTTGGCGCTCGGCGGAACATGGGACGGACTGCCCTCGTTGCTGGCGCTGAATGCACCTGAGAATCGGCGCGGCTTCTATGCCATGATCCCGCAACTGGGCGCGCCGATCGGCCTCATCGTGGCCAGCGCTCTCTTCGCCTTCTTCGTCGCCAATCTGTCGGCCGACGACTTCCTTGCCTGGGGCTGGCGCTATCCCTTCTTCGTCGCCTTCGCCATCAATGTCGTGGCGCTGTTCGCCAGGCTGCGCATTGTCGTCACGCCCGAATTCTCGAAACTGTACGAGAGCGGCGACCTGCAGCCGACGCGCATAAGGGACACGATCCGGGCCGAAGGCCACAACGTCGTCGTCGGCGCCTTCGCGCCACTGGCGAGTTTCGCCCTGTTCCACATGGTGACGGTGTTTCCGCTCTCCTGGGTGTTCCTGTTCACCAATGAGGGGCCGGCACGCTTCCTGGCCATTGAGGCGGTGAGCGCGCTGTTCGGGATTGCGGCCATCGTCGCCTCGGGCCCGCTGGCCGATCGCGTCGGACGCCGTGCGCTGCTCGGCGGTTCGGCGATCGCCATCGCCACGTTCAGCGGCTTTGCGCCACAGCTTCTGGATGGCGGCACCATCGGCGAAGCGCTGTTCATGGTGCTGGGCTTCATCCTGCTGGGGCTGAGCTTCGGGCAATCGTCGGGCGTCGTCGCCTCGAGCTTTTCCCGCCAGCATCGCTATACCGGCTCGGCGATCACCTCGGATCTGGCCTGGATGTTCGGCGCCGGCTTCGCGCCGCTGGCAGCCCTGCTTTTGGCCGGCAATTTCGGCCTCATCGCCGCCGGTGCCTATCTGCTGTCGGGTGCTGCCTGCACATTGCTTGCGCTGTGGATCGACGGGCGCCGTCCGGCCGCTGACCGCCAACCCGACTAATTCGGCAGTCCCGCGATTGCGGTTGATGCGGCCAAACGCACGGGCGAACCAGCCGGTCCTCGCATAGCTATGCTCGCCTGCCTGCCCCATGCGGCATTCGTATTTTCCCTAGCGGCACAAAAATGGAATGGAGCGCCCTGCCGGACAATCGGCCAAAGGCTAGTATCGGACATTGCCCCGGGACCATGCAGGAAGCACACAATGTCTGCGCAAGCCGCGAATGTCGTCAGTCTGGATGCCTTCCGTCATGCCCGCAACGCGGGGCATTCGACGCCAACGCCGCAGGCGCCGGTCATGATGCCCGGCGTGGCGCCGGTCGCCTGGGTGCCGGTCTGGTTCATGCCGGTCTATTGGGTCAGTGCGCCGTCGACGCTGAATTGACATCGCCGTGGCGGACGCCTTCTCGAATGTCATCGAACTTGCCGACAGCGGGGACGTCGCCAGTGAATTGCCGCAGATCCTGGGACGAAATCTGCGCAGGTTGAGAACACGACAAGGCCATTCGCTTGAACGACTGGCGAAACTGTCGGGTGTCAGCCGCGCCATGCTGGGCCAGATCGAGACCGGCAGGAGCGCTCCCAGCATCAGCCTGCTGTGGAAGATCACGACGGCTTTGGGCGTTCCCTTCGCAACATTGCTCGACAGTCAAAAGGTGCAGGGAACGCTGGTCCTGCGCCGCCAGCATGCGAAGATCCTGACGTCGGTCGACGGTAAGTTCACATCGCGGGCCTTGTTTCCTTTCGACGCGGAGCGGAAGGTCGAGTTCTACGAATTGCGCTTCGCGGCCGGACACACCGAAAACGCCGACGCGCATGCTCCGGGCACGATCGAGAACCTTATCCTGGCCAAAGGCCGGCTCGAAATCCAAGCGGGCCAGGAGGCGCCACATCACCTGTCCGAAGGCGATGCCATCCTGTTCGAAGCCGATGTGCCGCACAGCTACCGGAACCCCGGCGACAGCGAGGCGATCGCCTACCTCGTCATGACTTATGTCGAGGCTGTCGGCTGAACGAAAAAGGGGCCGGCTGGCCGACCCCTTCTCAAAGACAAAGCGGTAGCGATCAGGCCATCGAGCCCATCATCATCATGCCGCCGCACATCATCATCATCGGCATGCCGGCGCCATTCATGGCCATCATGCGCTTGCAGCATTCCATGAACATGTCCTTCGAAGCGTCGTTCATCGGGGGCATTTCGCAGACCATGCCGGTGGCGGTCATCTTGCAGGTCATCATGCACATCATCGCGGGCATCATGCCCTGCATCGGCATGCCGCCCATCATCATCGGGTTCATCTGCATGCCGCCCATCATCGGCATCATGCCACCCATCATGGGGTTCATGCCGTTCATCATCGGCATCATGCCATTCATCATCGGGTTCATCATCATCGGCATCATGTTGTTCATCATCGGCATCGGCTGCATCTGCATTGCGGGATTCATGATCTGCTCCGTCTGGTTGAGAGACGTCCCGCAGCGGCAGGCCGTCGATGGCGGAGCTCTACGCCGCGAAATCGCGCTTCGACAACATCAATTCCAGGCCGCCCGTCGCTTTCCTCCGCTACAACGGAGGAAATGTCCGCGGCATTGGAAAAACGCCCTTTCGCCGACGTTTCCCATGCTCAATATGCCTTCCAATTGAGCATTGATTGCCCGCAGCCGTCACAGGATTGGTACGGAATTTTACCAAACGAGGCCGCCGTAGAAACCGGCGCATAACGCTCGTCTAGCTTCGCGAGACGCAATTATTGCGCGACCCGCACGATGAGCTTGCCGAAATTCTTGCCGTCGAGAAGGCCGAGGAAGGCCTGCGGTGCATTCTCCAGGCCATCCACGATATCTTCCCTGTAGCGAACCTGCCCGGACGCGATCCACCCAGCCATCTCGCGATAGAAGGCCGGACGCTGGTCGACAAATTCGCGCTGGATGAAACCCCTTATCGTCAGGCTGCGGTGGAGCACCTGCTGCATCAGCGTCGGCAACCGGTCGGTGCCGGAAGCAGCGATGGTGTTGTACTGCGCGATCAGGCCGCAGACCGGCACACGCGCGAACTCGTTCAGCAGGGGAAACACCGCATCCCAGACAGGACCGCCGACATTTTCGAAATAGACGTCGATGCCATCGGGGCAGGCCGCCTTCAACTGCTCGGCGAAATTCTCGGCCCGGTGATCGACGACCGCGTCGAAGCCGAGTTCCTGCCGCACGAAGGCGCATTTGTCGGCACCGCCGGCGATGCCAACGGCGCGTGCGCCCTTGATGCGTGCGATCTGGCCGACGGCCGAGCCGACCGCGCCGCTGGCCGCCGCCACGACCACAGTCTCACCGGCCTTTGGCTGTCCGATCGTGAGCAGGCCGGCATAGGCGGTGAAGCCCGGCATGCCGAGCACGCCAAGTGCGGTCGTAATCGGCGCCGCCGCGGGGTCGAGCTTGCGCAGCCCGACACCGTCGGACAGGGCAAAACCCTGCCATCCCGAGTGGGACAGCACGATATCGCCTTCAGCGAAATCGGCATGGCGGGATCTGACGACACGGGCAACAGTGCCGCCTTCCATCACGCCGTCGATCTCTACCGGCTTGGCATAGGATTTGGCGGCGTTCATGCGGCCACGCATATACGGGTCGAGCGACAGATAGAGGATCTGCAGCAGCAACTCGCCCTCGCCCGGCTCGGCGATCGCCACGGACTCGATGCGGAAATCGCTCGGCTTCGGCCGGCCTTGCGGTCGTGCCGCCAGCACGATGCGGGTGTTCGTCTCAGTCGACATTGGATACTCCCTTCGAAGGAGGTTCTACGCGAAGAACCGATTGGATGACGATGGGCTCAAGGCCGCTGGGCAGCGCCGATCCAATCGAGCCGCGCGGCTGGGATGAGGCCGTAATTGTAGAAATTGATGCCGTCGACATCGGACGCCAGCGCCGGCTTCACCTTGGCCGCAAGGATGTCGGGACCGGCCATTTCCGGATAGAACAGCCGGTAGCCGGTACCGAGGAATTTTTCCGCGCCGAGTGCCGCACGACCAGCCGCCATCAGGCCCGCGACATCGGTGGCCTGCATGTCGTAAGCACACAGGATCGCCCCGTCACAGACCTTGCCGAGTGCGGCCAGATCGCAGCCGCCAAGCCAGCCGTCCTTGAGGTCGATGATGACGACGGCCGTCCTGGGGTGAGCAACTTCGCGCAATTCCGCAACCAGGCTGGTCACCGGCTCGGACCGCCAGGTGAGATAGGCGTGAAGTTCCGGCCAGGGCCGGAATGTCTTGAGGCCGCTCGCCGGAAAATCCGGAAACCGCCGCTGCGGCACAGGGCGCTCGCAGGTCTCGACGATCCATTGCTTGACGAGTCGGCGCGCCGCCTCGCCATCGATGCCGGCGCTAGCGGCACGGCCGAGGCAGGATGGGCAGAAGCACAGCGACAGCAGAAAATCGTCTTCCGGCGTCAGCCCGACGCCGTCCTTCTCATGATGGTATTCGTGGGCGAAGCCCATGAAGGACGGACTTTCGAGCTCGATCCTGTCCGGCCTGTAACTGTGCGAGATATCGGCGACCAGCGCACGGACATAGGCGCGTGCATCCGGATGCGAGGGACAGAGATTGTAGTAGTTGGCATCGCCGAAGGCGTTGCGGGTAACGGCCTGCGGATGCAGCATGCCGAGGCGCGTGTTGTGCAGGCAGACGGTCCAGCAGGAAACGCCGAGCCCGCCGGCGTCGCGCTTGCGGACGAGGTCGCCAAGCACGTCGCCGCCTTCGGTGATCACGTCGGCAACCTTCGGCTGGATCGCGAGCCCGGTCCAACGCGATGGCGTCGGTTTGAAATAGATCGTGCCGTCCTCAGGAAAATAGGCTTTGCGGCGTGGGCTGCGCGGCTGCAGGAAGCGGCCGGCATGATACGAAGTCGCAAGGCTGATCATGTTGAGCCCGGCACGTTGGACAAGATCGCGCTCGACCGTCTCCAGGCCCAGGTCCTGGACATCCCAGGGGTAAGTCCACATGGACAGTTGTTGCATGGAATATCCTCGTGGATGTTGTGCGTAACTATTCTGTCAGCCGTCGACCGGCTCGGCGACCTGCATGAGGCAGTCACCCGCCTCGCACATCGTGTGCAGCCGGCGCGACAGCACGATGCCGGCTTCGGCGAAATGCAGGGATTCCTCGGCAACATCGAGCCGTTCGAGGTCGTGATACCAGCCGGCCAACTGTCCGGCGTCGACGCTGTCGCCCAGCCTGACGGCAGGTTCGAACCAGCCTCGGCGTGTGGCGTAGATGCCCTGGCTGTGCCGCGACAGCGAAAGCAGCCGCGTGGGCATCGAAGGCTTTTCGCCCGCGCCCAGAACCGGTGCGTCGATCACACCCAGCGCCATCATCAGACTGTCGAGCGCACGAGCCGTGATCGCCATCGTGTCAACGGTGGCGGTGCCGCCGCCGCCGAACTCGCCGCTGACGCCGATAGCGCCGGCACGCCGGGCCGCGCCCATGGAGGTCGGCGAGGCCTCACCATTGTCGGCGACGAAGCCGTACGGCATGCCGAGCGTGCGCATCAATTC
>NZ_JBFUGJ010000037.1:0-32523 GCF_056402975.1 Mesorhizobium sp. P3_A9
GTGTTGCGCTGCAGCATTTTTTTGGTATCGTTGTGGTGAACCATTCGTTCAACGCATGGAGTTTCCGCATGAGGGATATCGCCAAGTCGGCCACGGCGGACTTTTCGCAGCCTGACACCGACTTTCCGCCGCCGATCGGCGGCCTCATCAAGCGCAGCTTCGATATTGCCGGTTCACTGGCTGGTCTGCTCGCTCTCAGCCCGCTGTTCGTCATGATAGCGCTGCTGGTCAAATTTTCCGACGGTGGATCGATTTTCTACGGTCATCGGCGAATCGGTCGCGGCGGACGGATCTTTCCGTGCCTGAAATTCCGCACCATGGTTCCGGACGGCGACAAGGTGCTGGCCGCCTATCTCGCCACCAATCCGGACGCCAACGCGGAATGGATAGCGACACGTAAGCTGAAGAACGATCCGCGCGTCACCCGTGTCGGMGCSGTGTTGCGCAAGCTCAGCCTTGACGAGCTGCCACAGATCATCAACATCCTGCAGGGCGATATGAGCCTTGTCGGGCCTCGCCCGGTGGTGCGCGATGAGCTGGAAATCTACGGCAGCGCTGCCGTGTATTATCTGAAGTCGCGGCCTGGCCTGACCGGGTTGTGGCAGGTCAGCGGCCGCAACGACGTCTCCTACGACAGCCGCGTCGCCTTCGATCGCCACTATGTCGAGAACTGGTCGCTGTTCGGCGACGTTCGCATCATCATCAAGACCGTGCCAGCCGTCTGGATGTCACGCGGCTCTTACTGACCGGCCGCCGGCACCAGGCATCCGGCGGCAAGCTCATCGGGCGATGGGGCTAAAACGGATCGGAATGTTCAGTTGAAAACAGACATGTTCGAAGCCTTTGGCAGCGGCCGCTTTTCCGGCCGCTCTCGGCTCATGGCCTCATGCCTTGCGGTGTCGCTCGCTTTTCTTCCCCAGCTCGCCATATCAGGCGAATACCAGCTCGGCTCGCAGGACAAGCTCACCGTCCGCATCGCCGAATGGCAGACCGTCGAAGGCACGTTCCGTGACTGGTCGGCGGTGAACGGTGAATACACGGTTGGCCCCAGCGGAACGCTGTCGGTGCCTTTCGTCGGCGAGCTGCCGGCGGCCGGCAAGACCACGGCGGAGGTCGCGGCGGCGATCAGCGAAGGGTTGCAGCACAAGCTCGCTTTGTCGGACAAGCCCGAAGCCTCGGTCGAGATGGCGCAGTTCCGGCCCTTCTATATTTCGGGCGAAGTACAGAACCCCGGCCAGTTTCCCTATGTGCCCGATCTGACGGTGCTGAAGGCGATCAGCGTCGCCGGCGGGATCAGGCGCAACACTGATTACGGCCCCCAGTTCGGCAAGGACCTGGTCACCGCCAAGGGCAATTTCGATATCTCCGACGACCAGCGCGTCCGGTTGATCGTCAGGCGCTCCCGCATCGATGCCGATCTGGCCGGCAAGACGAGCTTCGAGGCGCCGCAGGAGGTCGAGGGCGACCCGAGGCTGCCGACCATCGTCGCCGACGAGATGACGATCCTGACGGCGGACCAGAAGGCGCTGAAGCTGAAGCTCGAGGCGCTCGACGACCTCAAAGGTGTCCTGCAGGCCGAAATCGAATCGCTGCAGAAGAAGATCGTCAACCAGCAGAAGCAGGTCGACCTGGCGCAGCAACAGCTCGCCAGCATCGGTCCGCTGGCGCAGAAAGGCCTGATCGCCAATTCGCGGCTCCTGGATTCGCAACAGTCCGTCACCGACCTGCAAGGCAAGATCCTGGACTATGAGACTGCCATCCTCACTGCCAAGCAGTCGATCAGCAAGGCGACGCAGGACGCCATCGATGCCCAGAACACCTTGAGCTCGACCCTCGCCGCCGCCCGTCAGCAGACCGAAGCCGACCTGAACGAGGCCGCGCTGAAGGTGAACATGCAGAAGGGCCTGATCGCCCAGGCCAGCGATCCCTCGACAACAGCCGCCATCACCAACGACCAGCAGCCCACCCTGCTCTATGCGCTGGTGCGCAATGTCGACGGCAAGACCAGCGAAATCGCCGCCAAGGAAGACACGCCGGTGCTGCCTGGCGACGTGATCAAGGTCAAGCTGGCGCCGCTCGCCAGCCAGTAGGCCTCGGACTTCGGCGCGATCCAGCGCTTCGATCCATAACGCAGAGAATTCCAACCTCCGTCAGGCCTTGCCTGGCGGAGGTTTTGCTATGTGCGATTTGAGGCCGTGAAACGATAAAGCACGCCGCTTCGAAGGAATTCACGCGAATATCGTTGCCCCAAAGCCGCTATGCGCCTTTGGGCGACATGCATGGGTTCACGACGGATCGGCGATGGCCGGACGGCCGGCATGCCGGGGCCAGGCCGGCTCGCCCCTTGCGGCATCCGCCGGGTCGAAGGCCGGCGACCAGCGCGTGCGGGTGACGGGCAGCCGCGCCAGCTTGAAGTAGCTGAAATACATCAGGAAGGAGCCCATGATGTAGGGGTTCAGGATCTCGACTTCGACGAAGGAGCGGATGAGCAGCAGCACCATCACGCCGAACAGAACCACCGATTCGGCCTGCCATGCCCTGAAGATCACCGTCGAGACGTGGCCGTAGAGCGTGCGCAGCATGATCAGCGATATCATCGCCGTGCCGGTGAAGCCGAGTTCGACAAGCGCCTCGACATAGGTGTTGTGGAAATGGAAGCCGGTGCGGGTGGAGATGTAGAATTCGTTCCACAGCCGCTCGGCCTCGGCGAAACCCTGCACCCAATAGGCGGCATAGCCGACGCCAAGGATCGGCGAGCGCTGCGCGGCGTTCCAGCCCTGCTCCCACAGATAGGTCCGCCCGGTGAGCGTCGAATCCTTGCCGAAGAGGCCAAGCACGAAGTCCATGAGCCCGAGATTGAGGGCGACAAAGGCCACCACGACAATCAGGCCGGCGCCGACGACGAAGATCACCCGGCGATAGCGCCGCGACAAAAGCTTGGTCATGGCAAGAAGTGCAATCAGCGCCAGCACCGCCGGTATCGAGGCCATCGAGGTGGCGGAGTGCGAGACGACCAGCACATAGGCCGACAACAGCACGACAGGCACGGTCAGGATGAAGCTCAGCCGGCCACGCCGCAGGAAAGCGAGGAACACCACGGAGAAATAGATGCCGAGCGAGCCGACGAAGCCGATCTGGTTCTTGGAGGCAAAGGCGCCGACGAAATTGTAGGTGCCGTCGAGGACGTCCTCGGAATAGGCCCCGACCTTGAGCGAATAGACGAGGACGAAGAATATCCCGATCAGCGCGCCCAGCGTCAGGGTCCGCACGCTGACGGCGCGCGCCGCGACATAGGCGCAGGCAATGTGGGAAAGGTACTGGACCGCCGTTCTGGCGGTGACGCCTGGGGCCTGCGACCAGAAGACCGAGAAGAAGATATAGGCCGCGAACAGTAGTGGCAGCCAGGCGCTGGACATCTGCCGCAGGAAGCGCCGGTAGTCGACCAGGATGAGCGGAAGCCAGACGGCATAGTAGGCCAGGATCAGCACCTGGCCGAAAATGACGGAATAGGAGAACGCCCAGATCGAGACGGCCACGGCAAAGGCGCCATAGACCGAGTTCTTCTCCGGATCGACCAGCAGGGACTTTGGAATTTTCATCTCAGGGTCCCGTCGACGCGACCCAAGACGCGCAAGCCAGGCAGGCCGCAAGCCGGCTGGCATATCCGCAAACAGGGGCGTGCAATAAACGGCATCTCCATTGTGCAGTGCAATATAACCTATCGCACCGCATGCTCAATGGCAAATCCGGTCACCTTGTCTTACACCGGCGCGAAGGGCGAGAGATCAGCCGGTAGCCCGCGCCGCCACGGCCGCCTGGATCAGGCGGTCGGCGAGGATCGCCAGAAAGGCGATCGACAGGCCCGCGATCAGGCCCATGCCGGCATCGGCCTTGCCCAGTGCGACATAGACCGCCTGTCCGAGATCGCGTGTGCCTACCAAAGCGGCGATGGCAAGCATGGACAGTGCCGCCATGATGGTCTGGTTGAGGCCMAGCATSACCACCGGCAGCGCCAGCGGCAGCTTGGCCTGAAACAGCGTYTGCGCCGGYGTCGCGCCCATCTGTTCGACCGCCTCGACGATATCGGCGCGCACATGCCGTAAGCCGTGCTCGACATAGCGGATCGGCGGCACGATCGCGTAGAGCATGATGGCGATCAGCGCGGTGAACTCGCCGACCTTGAAGAACATCAGCGCCGGGATCAGGAAGACGAATTGCGGCATAGTTTGCAGCGCATCGCAGACCGACCTGAGGACGCGCGAGGCGCGTTCACTGTAAGCCGCCCAGACGCCGAGCGCGCCGCCGATCACCAGACAAAGCAGCACCGCCAGCGTGCAGAGGTAGAGCGACTGGATCAGCGCACCCCACAGACCGTTAAAGAGGATCAGCAGGAAACCCGCCGCGGCAAACAGCGCGAGCCGCAGGCCGGCGACCTGGAAGGCGAGCAAGGCAATGCCAAGGATKAACACCGGCCAGGGGAAACCGAGAAAGCCGGTGTAAAGCAAGGTACCGGCGACCAGCAGCGCGAGTGCCGGTCGCCAGCCAAAGCGATGCAGCAGCAAAGTGCAGCCAAGCAGGACCGCGACGGCATAGGCCGCATTCGCGGTCGGCGACAGCGAAAAACCCCAGATGGCGGGAACGGCGGCGCCCGATATGCCAATCCTGAGCGGCAGCAGCAGGCAATACAGCACGCCGTTGCGCAGGCCGTCGAAGAACCAGGCGTAGTCGCGCACGAGGCCAAGCAGCCATTGATTGATGCCGCCGACCTGCATGCGCAGCCCGCTCGCCGGCAGCCATGTCTCATCCGGCCATATCAAGCGGATGGCTATCGCCAGCATGGCTGCGAGCAGCAAGGCCATGACGAGCCGGCGGCCGGTCATCCAGGCCATGGCCGCCGTYGGTCCGGCCGGACGCTCCTTGGCGAAGCCGATGGTCAGCCGGTCGATGAGGATGGCAAGCAGCGCGATCACGAGGCCCGACAGGATGCTCTGACCGAACTCGGCCTTGCGCATCGACGACAGCACCTCCCAGCCGATATCCTCGAAGCCGCCGATGATGGCGGCGACGATCACCATCGACAGCGCCGCCATCGTTGTCTGGTTGAAGCCGACAAGGATTTGCGGCAGCGCGGTCGGCACTTCGACGTGCCAGAACTGCTGGCGTCGCGTGCATCCGCTCATCAAGCCGGCCTCGCCGATGTCGGAGGGCACGCGGTCGAGGCCGAGCATGGTGTTGCGCACCATTGGCGGCGTCGCATAGATGGCGCTGGCGATCAGCCCGACCACTGGGCCGAAGCCGAACAGCAGAAGCAACGGAATGAGATAGGCGAAGGCCGGCACGGTCTGCATCAGGTCCAGCGCGCCGAGCAGCGCCGGGCGCAGGCGCGGACTGCCGTGACCGAGCACGCCAAGCGCGAAGCCGAGCCCGGTGGAGATCGGCACGGCGAGCAGCACCAGCGACAGCGTGCTCATGCTTTGCGGCCAATAGCCGGCAAGCAGGATGTAGCCGAGCGCAAGCAGCGCGAAGGCCGCCAGCCGAATGCCGCTCGATTTCAGCGCCAGCGCCGCCATCGCCAGCATCACCGCCGGCCATGGCAGCCAGACCAGAACCAGGCGGGCGCCGCGCATCGGCGCGTCGAGGACAGCGGACAAAGCGCGAAATGCCGGCTGGACGACGGTCACGACGGCGTCGGTGGCCGCGTTGATGGCCGGCGCGAGCGGCAAGGTCCACTCCTTCGGGAACGTCACCAGCCAGGGGAAATCGATCTTCAGGACAAGACACAATGCGGTCAGAACGATGAACGCGCACCAAGGCAGAAGCGCCGGCTCGATCACCACCCTCGGCGAGGACCGGAACGATGCCGCCGGCGCGGTCACGAGCGCGTGCGCCTTTTCTGTTCGCGCTCCAGCACGGCCAGCACGGAACCGGCGGTCAACAGGGTCGGCGGTGCGGCGCCCTCACCCGCAACGCGGAACGCGCGAACACCAGCCGCCAGGCGCGGGATGAGTTCCTCCAGGCTGGTGTCGGCGGCGATGGTCTCCTCGGGCGCGGCCGTTGCCTCCAGCGGCGTCGCCAGATCACCGGCCGTGATGACGCGCAGCAGCGGCATGTCCTCGGTGAACTGCGCGACATAGTCGTCGGCAGGGTTGAGCACGATGTCGGCCGGGCGGCCGATCTGGACGATCTTGCCGGCGCGCATGATGGCGAGCCGGTCGGCCAGGCGGAAGGCCTCGGCCATGTCATGGGTAATGAAGACGATGGTCTTCTTCAGCTTCCTTTGCAGCCGCAGGAATTCGTCCTGCATCTGCCGGCGGATCAGTGGATCGAGCGCCGAGAATGGCTCGTCGAGGAACCACAGTTCCGGCCCGACGGCGAGCGAGCGGGCAATGCCGACGCGCTGCTGCTGACCGCCGGAAAGCTGATGCGGAAAGGAGGTTTCGCGGCCTTCCAGCCCGACCAACGCGATCATCTCGCGGGCACGGGCTTCGCGCTCCTTCACCGGCTTGCCCTGGATTTTCAGCGGGAAGGCCACATTGCCCAGGATGGTGAGATGCGGCAGCAGGCCGAAATTCTGGAACACCATGCCCATGGCATGGCGGCGCAGCTCGATGAGTTCCTTGCCGCTGGCCTTCAGCAGATCCTGGCCGTCGAGCAGGATTTCGCCGGCGCTCGGCTCGACCAGCCGTGACAGGCAGCGCACCAGCGTCGACTTGCCGGAACCGGAGAGCCCCATGATGACGAAGATCTCGCCTGTCGCGACTTCGAAGGTGGCATCGACCACGGCCGGCAGATGCGCCTCCGCGCGCAGCCGTTCGGCCAGCACGTCCGGCTCGATGACGTAGCCACGGGAATCGAAATAACAGGCGGGACGCCGCCCATAGACCTTCCACACATTGCGGCAGGCGAGCTTGATCGAGGGCGCGGCGGCATTCATCGCTTCAGGCCCTCACACGAGCCGAACCCGGCTCCGCAAAACGCGGAGCCAGGTCGGCAGATCGGCCACCGCACGGGCGAGGAGACATGACGTTTGTCACTTGGCCGCTTGTCACTTGGCCGCGTCGACCCAGGGCTTCCAGACGGCCTCGTTCTTGTCGACCCATTCCTTGACGACGGCATCGAGATCCTTGCCTTGCTTGTCGACGGCCAGCATCAGCTTCTGCTGTTCGGTGGCGTCCATCTTGAACGTCTTGAGCAAGGCATAGGCCGCCGGCCATTTGGCACCGAAGCCGGACCAGACGATCTTGTCGACATCGGGCGGCGTGATGCAGTGGTCGTTGCTCTGGACCTTGCAGGGCGGCATGGTGATCCAGCCGACMTCGTTTTCSGCSAGCGCGTAGTGCGGRCCCCAGAACATCATSACCARYGGCGACTTSGCSGCCTCGGAKGCYTCGAGTTCRGCGACMAGCGCGCCYTCSGAKCCGGCCGGCACGGCGGTGTATTGCATSGYRTTGTCGGCRAGRATGGTCGCSGCGCGCGAACCCCAGTCRGCGGGATARTCGAGGAAGCGGCCRTTGGGCGCGGTCTCSGGCGTCGACAGCGCCTGGATGCATTCGGGCTTGTTGAGCGCAKTCCAATCCGGCAGGCCAGGGCAGACCTTCTCCATGAACTTCGGATAAATCCAGCCTTCGCGGGTCTTGAGGTCAAGTTTGCCGACGTCCTCGATCTGCTTGGCGGCAAGCGTCTTGGGATAGATGTCGCCGACATTGTTCAKCCAGACTTCAACCGAGGCACTCAGCGTGCCGTCGGCAAGGCCGGAGAATTGCGGGAAGTTGCCGGCGGTGACGTATTCGACCTTGTAGCCGAGCTTTTCCAGCAATTGGCCGGCGATATGGGTGGAGACATGCGCGCCGGTCCATTCCAACATGGCGAGCTTGATCGGCTCGTCCTTGGCGCCGAGATCGGCGCTCAGGCCCGGCGTCGTGGCGGCCAGCACCAGCGCCAGGCCAATTCCGGCATTCCTCAATCTGTTCCTTGAATTCGGCATGATCATTCCCCTGTTTTTGGATGTTATGGTTCGAGCTGAATTTCATCCTTGATGGCGAGACTGCCGCTAGCCTCTTCCCACAGCCACTCCGCTGGCTGCAGGCATTTCCGGTCGACTACCTCGTGAAGTCTATGACGAACCTGCCTTTCGACTGGCCTCTTTCAAGCGTGGCGAGCGCGTCCGAGACCTGGTCCAGTCTGATGGTCTCGACGGTGGTTTCGAGCGGCTGTCTGGCGTGCATGGCGACCAGTTCACGCATTTCCTGTCTTGTGCCGACGCTGGTGCCGGTGATGACGACGCCGGTGGCTGTCAGCCATTCCTGAATGAGCGGCACTGGCTGGAACACCATGGCGGCGGCAATGATCCTGCCGCGCGGGCGGACGCCCGCGACCATGGCGTCCCAAGTCGCGGTGGTCGGCGCGAAGTTGATGCAGGCGTGATATTTTTTGGCCCTCGCCGCTAGCATCGACGGCAGGCCGCTGTCGGCGATCTCGGCTTCAGCCGCGCCATAGCGGCGCGCGATTTCCAGCTTCGCCGGATCGCGATCGACCGCGAGCACCTTGACGCCGAGCCGGCTGGCGATTTGCACCGCATAGAGGCCAAGCCCGCCGCAGCCGAAGACGATGGCGCTCTCGCCCGGCTTCAACCCGGCCCGCTTCACCGCGCCATAGGCGGTGATGCCGGCGCACATCACCGGGGCAGTGGTCACCGGGTCGATGGTCTCTGGCAGTGCCACCGCGAAACTGGCGTCGCAGACGACATACTCGGCAAAGGCGCCGGGAACATTCAGACCATGCGCGCGATGGTGCTGGCAGAAGGATTCGTCGCCATCCAGACATTCGTCGCAATGGCGGCAGGTGTCGTGGATCCAGGGCACGCCTGCCCGATCACTCAACGCCCAGCCGCTCACGCCTTCGCCGATCGCCTCGACGCGGCCGACGCCCTCATGGCCCATGACGAAGGGAGACGGCGCATGCGGCGGGATGCTCTCGCCGCGCCAGATATGCACATCGGTGTGGCAGACGCCGCAGGCCTGCAGCCGCACCAGGATCTGGCCTGGACCGGCGACAGGGCGAGGCACGCTGGTGATATCGAGCGGCTCACCATAACCGCCGAGGACCGCGGCCCGCATCGTTTGAGTGTGCGACGTCATCGATAATCCGCCCGGCCAATGCTTGCCTTTGCAGCCTAAGCCTGCAAAAATTATATGACAATAGAAAAATTTGTTAGAGCGTACAAAAATTTCGTCGGATATACGAAACCCATGGCGACCAGGACTAAGAAACAAAGGACCCGTATCGAGGACATCAGGCGCGTCGAGCTGATCGAGGCGGCGCATCGCATCTTCCTGCGCGATGGCCTGAAAGGCTTGACGACCACCCGCATCTGCCACGAAGCCGGCATGTCGCAAGGCATCCTGACCTATTATTTCAAGGACAAGGACCAGGTGCTGTTCGAGATGGTGCGATACGCCAACCGGGTTCTCATGGATGCCGTCGTCATCAATCTGCGTCAGGCGGAAACACGGTGGGATCGCCTGACGGCGATCGTCGATGGCAATTTTCCGGAGGAGAAGTTCGAGCGCAACACCGCCAACGCCTGGGTTTCCTTCTACGCGGAAGCCGCCCACAACCCGCGCTATGCCCAGCTGCAGGATCTTTTCTACAAGCGCCTGCGGTCGAACATCGGTTCGGCGCTGTCGCCGCTTTGTCCGAAGAGCGAGATCGACCACTTCGTGCGCGGCTTTGCCGCCATGCTCGACGGCTTCTGGCTGCGGCGCGGCCATTCCGACGAAAACATCTCGCATCTGGAGGCGAGAGCGCTGCTCATTGAATATTCGGAAAAGATGCTTGGCGCGGGCATGGTGTCGAAACTGAAAAGGCTTCAGCTGCAGGCGGCGTAACGTTCTCGAATGCGTCGCCGGCGGCGAGCGGTTGTAAGCGCTCCTAGCCGGCGCGGGTTTCACCATAAGGCTCCGCCGGTGATCTGAATATTTTCCATCGTGATGCCCTTGGCCAGATCCGAGCAGAGGAAGACCGCAAGGGCTGCGATCTCTTCGGGCTGCAGCATGCGCCCCTGGGGATTGCCCTTCCTGAATTCGTCCATCACCGCCTCGGCGCTGCGCCCCTTGCCTTCGCGCTCGACGACCTGCGCCACGTTGCGGCGCATCAGTTCGGTCTCGACCCAGGTCGGGCTGATCATGACGCAGGTAACGCCATGTGCGGCACCCTCCAGCGCCACGCAGCGGGTGAGACCGAGCAGACCGGCCTTGGAGGCGCAATAGGCCGGGTTGTCTTTCCAGCCGACGGAGGCGGCTGTCGAGCCGATGTTGACGATGCGGCCCCAGCCACGCTCGATCATGCCCGGCAGCACCGCACGCGTTGCGCGGAAGGCGCCGGTGAGATTGGTGTCGACGATCTTGTCCCACAGCGCGTCGGAGTGACCGCAGACCGGTTGCTCGGCGGTGGTGCCGGCGGCGTTGACCAGGATGTCGGCCGGCCCGATGGCCGCTCCAGCTTCCGCCGCAAAACGGTTGGTGACCTCGCTGTCGCGGACATCGAGATGAGCSGCATGRACCCWGGTGCCATGGRCCGACAAGGCCGAGCGYACGCGCTCGATCTCGTCGGCGCCGGGGTAGTAGGCGGCATCGGATTTATCGGCGCCGGCAGGCGCGATGTAGGAGCCGACGGCGACATTGGCGCCGGCCTGCGCCAGGGCGGTGGCGATAGCGAAGCCCATGCCGGAAAACCCGCCGGTGACGATCGCGCTGCGGCCGGAAAGGTTTGTCATCAGGCGTATTCTCCGCAGGTTTGARATTCAGACGGCAAGGTAGCCTCCATCGACGACCATTTCGGAGCCGGTGACGAATTTSGATTCATCSGARGCGAGGTAGAGSACCATGTAGGCGATGTCGTTGGGYTCGCCGAGGAASCCKATGGGRTGGCGGGAAAGTGCCTTGGCCTTTTCCTGCTCGAGCTTACCGAGGTCGCGCAGATAGTTCTCGGTCTGCGGCGTCCAGATATAACCGGGATGGATGGAGTTGCAGCGGATGCCGTAGCGCTTTTCAGCGCAGTGCACCGCGACCGCCTTGGTCAGCGTGCGCACACCGCCCTTGGAGGCACAGTAGGCGGCAAGGTCGGCTTCGCCGATGATGCCGTCGATCGACGACAAATTGATGATCGAGCCGCCGCCCGATTGCTTCATCAAGGCGATGCCCTGCTGGCAGCCGAAGAACACGCCGTCGAGATTGACGGCCATGGTGCGCCGCCATTCCTCGAGAGAGGTGTCCTCGATGTTTTTGGCAATGGCGATGCCGGCATTGTTGACCAGCACGTCGAGTCGTCCGAATTTTTGCTCGACCGCCGCCATTACCGGCGACCAGTCGTCGGGATTCGAAACGTCGTGACGAAGTGAGAGGCTTTCGCCGCCGTCTTGAGTAATCAACTCGGCCGTCTCGCGGGCAGCCGTCTCATCGATGTCGCTGACGACGACCTTTGCCCCCTCGGCCGCCAGCAGCAACGCAGCCGCCCGCCCGAGGCCCATGCCGGCCCCGGTGACGAGCGCTACCTTGCCTGCGACGCGGTTCACAAGATCAATGTCCTTACAGCGGTTTGCCTAGCCATTCGCGATAGAAGCCTTCGAGGTCGGGTTCGAAATCATGCACCAGGGGATAGCCGGGGGCTGCCGCTTCGACCTCGTGCATGGTGCCGCATTGCGGGCAGATGAATTCGCGGATCTCCATCCACTGCGGATCGGGAATGTCGCTGTTCGGGTAGATCTCGCGCAACGCTTCCTCGGTGTTGCGCACGTTGATCGCGGCCTTGAGCTTCCAGTTCTTGCGGTAGTCGCCGAAGGAATGGCCGCATTCGCAGCGGGTGATCCGCTCATCGCCGCTCTGGCAGATGAACAGGTGGTCCGAGACCGGCAACAGGATCGGGTCCTTCCAGGAGACGCGATCCTGGTAGACGGCGACCATCTTGAAGAAGCGGTCATCGTCCTTGTAGGCGCTCATGATGCGCCGCGTCTGCGGCCAGGGCAGCTGGCCGGCGGCCAGATCGGCAAGGATTTCCTTGCTGTACGAGGTCATGGCTTTGCTCCCGGCATGAAGATCGATYTGGCRTCGACGTTCCAGAAMTCRCTGAAWTCCCTGGTGAAGCGCGAGGAAAGCTTGATCGCGCTGGCGTACATTTTCTTCACCTCGGGGGCGAAGTCGGCCTTCTCGACGCGGCCACGCTCGGCGGCGATCCAGTCCGAAACGGGGATCGCTTTGGCCAGCCGCTGCTTGCGCATGGCGGCGCGGCGTTCGACCGTCGCGTCGATATCGGCAACCGGATAGCCGTCAGCGTCGTCCTTCAGAATGATGCCGAATATCTGGTCGGCCGCCTGGCGGGTGAGGAACCCGTTCTCGACATCCCAGGCCGTCTTGATCGGATCGCGCTCCAGCACGTCGCCATAACCACCGCCACCATTGTAGGAATGGCTGAAGATGTCGCCGGATTTGTGCGGCGAAGTGATGTAGGGACCCTCGACCACGACATGATCGCCGCCGATGTTCTTCTCGTAATCCGAGACATGCGGGTCGATGCCGGGCGCATGCGCCAGTGGTTCGCCTTTTGCCGCCAGTTCGTGGATGTTGGAGTTGCGCACGGCGCGATGCTTCTGGCAGGTCGGCGCGGGATAGCCGCCGCACATGCCGCCATTGTCGAACACTCTGGAAGAATGCTCCGAGGTGTGGAGCCGCAGATGCGAGGTCTTGTTGATCAGCCAGGTCGAGACGAAGGAACAGCCGCCGCGATATTTGCCGGCGCCGCCCGAATTGGGAACGATCGAGCGGCCGATATAGACCATCGGCATCGACTGTTCCCAGACCTCGATGTTGCCCATGTCGGATTCCGGATTCCAGCCGACATAGGCGGTGTCGAGACCGTCGGCGATGGCCAGCGCGCCGGAGCCGGCAGCAGCGCATTCGAAATGCGCCATGCCGAACGGCGTGCCGTACTGGCTTTCGCCACCCATCTCGATCATCGGGCTGTTGACCTGGCCGACAAAAGCTTCCTCGACGAAACCTCGGGCGACGAAACCGCGTGACAGCAACCGCTGGAACACGCCATAGGCCGGCAGCAGCAGCGCCCATGAGGTGGCGGTGGCGACCATCTCGTTGTCAGGGTTGGTCCAGGTGCCATGCGGCAGTTTCAGCTCGGTCGCCATCCAGGCGCCGTCATTGACCAGCCCTTCGAAATTCATGTGCTGGGTTAAGGTGACGAACATGCCGCCATCCATACCGGCCGGCGTGCAGTTCATCGAATGGTAGCCCCAGGGCTGCGTGCCCTCGAAGTCCATGGTGATCTTGCCGTCGGTGGTGATCTCCATCTCGATCGGGATGTTGTAGAGCCAGTCGGGATCGCCAAGCAGCTGGAAGCCGGGTTTTCCCGCGGTGACGTGGCCGTAGAAAGTGTGGCCGCGRTAGATGCCGGGCACGGTRAGCTGGCGGGTRCGGGCRAGYTGSGCGCGRCGGCCYTCCTCGATGAACTCCTTCGACACCTTCATCCARTAGTCGAGGCCGATCTCGGARATCAGCTGCTTGACGCTTTCGCGCATGTCGATGCAGGAGGCGACCTTGGCCTTCTCGTCSAGCACCCAGTAGATCGGCATGCGCAGATTGCGCTCGCAGCGGATGACATAGTCGCGGCGGATCTCGTCGTTCTCGCCGATCTTCTCGGCGCAGACGAACAGGCCTTCGGTGAAGCGCTCCTGGGCCAGACAGACGTCGCCGCCCGGCGTGATGCCGCCAGCCTCCAGTTCGTGGCAGACGGCACCGGCCCAGCCGACCAGAGTGCCCTCGTGGAAGATCGGCACCACGTCCATGACGTCGGGCACCTGAACGGTGCCGATAAAGGCATCGTTGTTGGCGAAGATATCGCCTTCGCGGATCTTCGGGTTTTCCTCRTARTTGTTCTTGATCATCCATTTAATGAAGCGGCTCATCGTGTGGACATGCACCATGATGCCGTTGGACAGCGCGATGGCGTCACCCTCGGGSGTGTAGATGGCGACCACCATCTCGCCGACCTCGCGCACGCCCGGCGAGGCCGAGATGCGGCGGGCCATTTCACGGGCCGAGACGCAATAGGCGCGCAGCTTGGTGTGCAGCGTCTCGAATTTCAGCGGATCCTGGTTGCGCAGCGTGAGCTCGGTGATGCCGTCATAGCAGCCGGTCTCTTCCATCAGCCGCTCGGAATCGAGCAGTCTTTCGCGAAGGCGCAGGGCCGAAGCAGGTTTGTCCAACATGGCGGTGCCCTCTCAAGCGTGGGTGTAGTGCAGCAGCGTCCATTCATCGACATGGACACGGTCCTGTGGATGAACGACGAGCGTGGTGGCGGGATGTTCGATGATGGCTGGCCCGATCACTTCATGGCCGGGCTGCAGGAGATCCATCTCGTAGAGGTTGGCCTTGTGCCAGCGCCCGCCAATATAGGCCTCGCGCACGCCCTTGTGGGCGGCTGCCGGATCGGACTTCCCGAGCGATCGCTTGAGCAGCACCGGCTTGACCTTGTCGGCGGTGGCGATCAACCCGAGTTCGGTGATAGTGAAGCCGGCCTCGCCATAGCGCGACACCCGGTGGTTGACCTTGGCGTAGACCGCCTCGAACTCGTCGATAACCCTGCGCATGTCGTCGGCCGAATTGACCTCGGCGATCGGCGCCATGACTTCGACATCCTCGAGCTGGCCGGTGTAGCGCATCATCAGGAACGGCACCGTCTTGATCTTGTCGCGGGCGTGGCCGTCGGTGATCATCTCGTCGACTGCGGCCTTGGTCAGGTCGTTCCAGACTGTGGTGACCTTTTTGCCGAAGGCGAGCAGTTCATCATCGCTGGCACGAGCGCCGATGTCGTGCTGCGTCGACACCGAATGGCGGCGCATGAAATCGGCCGTGGTGCAACCGAAGGCCGAGAAGGCGGCGGCGAACTGGAAGGTGATGATGTCCTTGAAGCCGATGCCCCTGGAACAGCCGGCCAGATGCAGGGGGCCGGAGCCGCCATAGGATAGCAGCGTGAATTCCGAGGGGTGGATGCCCTGGCCGGAGATGACGCGGCGCAATGCGTTGTTGGCGTCGGCCTCCAGCATGTCGATCATGCCTTCGGCGGCCTCCTCAACSCCRACGCCAAGGATKCTGGAGCACTTTTCCTCGAACGCCTTGCGCGCCTTTTCGACCTGCAGGATGACTTTGCCGCCGAGGAAATAATATGGATTGAGGCGGCCGAGGATGGCGTCGCAATCGGCGATGGTGGGCTCGGTGCCGCCCTTGGCGAAGCAGATCGGGCCGGGATCGGAGCCGGCGCTTTCCGGTCCGAGCGAGACCTTCTTGGTCAGCGGGTCGACCTTGAGGATCATACCGGCGCCGGCGCCGATCGTGTCGAGATGCAGCGTCGGTACGTTGAGCTTGAAGCGATCCATCAGCGGCTCGTTCTCGATCCGCGTCTGGCCACGCGAGATGACGCCCATGTCGAAGGAGGTTCCGCCCATATCCGAGCAGATCAGCGAGTCGTTGCCGATCAGCTTGCCAACATAGGCAGCTCCGAGGATGCCGCCGATCGGGCCGGAGATCATGGTTTCGTGCAGGCGCGGATGGTTGATCGAGGTCAGGCCGCCGAAGGAGAGCAGCGTCTGCACGCCATATTTGAAGCCGTATTTCTTCGAGACGTCCTCGATGCCCCTAAGCTGCTTGCGGCCGCGCGAGGTGGCATAGGCCTCGATCAGCACCGAGTTCAGCCGCGACTGTTCGCGGATGACCGGGCGGACCTCGTGGCTGGTGTAGACGAGGATGTCGGCCCCGGCCTTTGCGATCTCCTCGCGGCAGATCTCGGCAATGCGCTTCTCGTGCACCGGATTGACGTGCGAGAAGATCGTCATGATGCAGATCGCCTCGACCTTGTCGGCGATCAGTTTTTTCGCGGCAGTCGCGACTTCATGTTCATAGAGGGGCAGCACGATGTCGCCGAACTGGTCGATGCGCTCGGTGACACCATGGGTGCGGCGGCGCGGCACCAGCGGATCGGGATGGTGATGGGTCACCGCATGCAGCCGGTCGGCATAGGAATAGTCGGCCCAGGCCTGCAGGCCCCGGCCCATCAGGATCATGTCTTCCAGGCCCTTGGTGGTGATCAGGCCGAGGCGGCGGCCGGTGCGCGACAGCAACGTGTTGAGCATGCCGGTGCCGGAATAGAGCACGACGTTGACGCCGGAAAACAGCGACTCCAGCGAAATGCCCCAGGCATCGGCCGCGTCTTCGGCAGACGCCAGGAAGCCCTCGGCCTCGTTCTTCGGCGTGGTCGCCGACTTGCCAATTTTGAAGTGGCCGTCCTGATCGACAAGGATGGTGTCGGTCATGGTGCCGCCGGCGTCGATACCGATGACGATCGGATTGCCAATTATCGGGGCAGAGGGATTGGGTTGGGTCACGGTCGCCTCGGTATCTGGTCTAGGATGAAGCTAGGCTAGATTCGAGAGGCGGCCTCGCGCCATATGCCTAAAGACACAATGACGGTTGGGCCGGGATCGCCGAGAAGAGGGCATGCGCATGGGGACCATCTGGGCGCCGCTCGCCAGGGCGATCGCCGCCACCGGCACGGACAGGCATGTCGACTGCCTGATCGACCTGATCGGCGCCGACATCGCGCACGACCTCGTCACGGTGACGCGCTATTCGGCGACGCAGACACCGGAATTCGTCAAGCACCGGCGCTTCTCGGATGAGATGGTCCGGCTCTATCTCGACAATTACTAYGTCTTCGACCCGTTCTATGCCTCGTGGCGGCGCGAGCGCAGRYTSGGCATCATGCCGCTGAAGCGGCTYGCCGACGAYGMSGCCAAGCGCGGCCAGTACATTGCCGGCTTCCTGGCGCARTCWGAAATCTGCGACGAGGTCGGCATCATGCTGGCCGATGGTGGCGACTGGTGCCTGGGCATCTTCCTCGATCGCTCGACTAGTGCGTTCAAGGACAGCGAGATTGCTCAATTGGAAGAACGGTTGCCGGTATTTGCAGCCTTGCACGCACTCGACATTACCGCGCGCGGACGCGAGTTCTTCCGCACGACGGCGCCGACCAGCCCCGGCGCCTCGCCGCGGCAGGAGCCGACCATCCCGATGAGCCTGTGGCCGGAACTGTCGCTGCGCGAGCGCGAACTGGTCCAGCTGATCCTCGCCGGCCATCCGACCGCCAACATCGCCGAGCGTCTCGGCATCACCGTCGGCACGGTCAAGAACCACCGACGACGTATCTATGAAAAGCTCGACATCACCACCGAGCGGGAGCTGTTCCTGCAGTTTTTCCAGCATCGGGCGGACCAATAGCCGGTCTCCAATGCCTGTGCAGATTGGCCTCCGGTTCCGCCGGAACGATCCGATCACGTGCCTCAAAATTCCTCTTGCGGAACGGCGCCGTCCCAGCTTAG
Organism: Mesorhizobium sp. P3_A9; assembly: GCF_056402975.1. Taxonomy (NCBI): domain Bacteria; kingdom Pseudomonadati; phylum Pseudomonadota; class Alphaproteobacteria; order Hyphomicrobiales; family Phyllobacteriaceae; genus Mesorhizobium; species Mesorhizobium sp. P3_A9. The sequence continues at coordinate 17,438 of NZ_JBFUGJ010000037.1, forward strand.
TCTCGGCTTCGTGCAGAAAATGAAATTTAATTCCATTTACCTGCCGGACTCCGCAAGCCAGTGTCATGTCCAGAAAATCGCCTGACACAATCGACTGAGAGAATATTTGATATATCATCTACCGAAACGGAACTAGGCTAAATGGTCCAGCAGACATCCATCCAGCCATCTGCGCCCTGGTTGCGGCTCGATGTCGACGCTTCGGACTGGAACGCGGCCGAGGTGTCGAGCCTCGTGCGCTGGTATCACCAGATGCTGCTGATCCGCCGGTTCGAAGAAAAGGTGCTCGACCTTGCCAATGCCGGCCTGGTGCACGGGCCAGCACACGCCAGTATCGGCCAGGAGGCGACGGCGGTCGGCGCGATGTCGATGCTGCGCACCGGCGACCGCATCAACGGCACCCACCGCGCCCATCACCAGGTGCTGGCCAAGCTGGTCAACGCACAGACGCCAGCCGGTTTCGATCCGCTGCACGACGCATTCAATCCGGACATGCAGGGCTCGGTGCGCAGCTTGATGGCCGAGATCATGGGTCTCAACGCAGGCTATTGCGGCGGCCGTGGCGGCTCGATGCATATGCGTGACGACGCTTCCGGCATTCCGGGCACCAGCGCCATCATCGGTGGCAACCTGCCGCATGCGGCGGGCTACGCGCTGGCCGACAAGCTGCTTGGCAGCGGCAACATTTCGGTCGCCTTCTTCGGCGACGGCACGATGATGGCGGGACCGGCCTATGAGGCGATGAACATCGCGGCGCTCTACCGGCTGCCAGTGATCTTCTTCGCCGAAAACAATTTTTATGCCGTCTCCACCCATGTCAACGAACAGACCCGCGAGACGCGGCTCGCCTCGCGCGGCCCGATGTTGGGCTTTCGCGGCATCGAATGCGACGGCATGGATGTGGTGGCGGTCCATCACGCCACGCGCGAGGCGCGCCGGGTGATCGAGGAGGAAGGCGGCCCGGTGCTGGTCGAGGCGCTCTGCTACCGCTTCCTGCATCAGAGCGGCGCGCGGCCCGGCAGCGAATTCGGCTACCGTACGCGGGCCGAGGAGGACGCCTGGAAGGCACGCGATCCGCTCACCACGATGGCGGCACGGCTGAAGACGATGGGCATCCTCAATGCCTCCGACCTCGCCACGCTCGAGCAGCGGGTCATGGACGTGGTCAACACCGCTGCCGACTCGCTGACCGAGATGAGCGGCAACGCGCTGCGCATTCCCGACTATCTGTGGCCGGACGCCGGCGAAGTCGACAACCAGATCCGCGGCGACCTGTCGGAACTCAGGGATGAGCGCTTCCTCGAGATCGAGGATGTGCCGCCGGCCGAGACCAGACCGGTCAAGTTCATGGTTGCCGCATCCGAGGTGATCGCGCGCGCCATGGAACAGGACCCGCGCATCATCATCATGGGCGAGGATGTGCACCGGCTGCGCGGCGGCGTCTCCGGCGCCACCAAGGGCGCGCTGGAACGCTGGCCCGAGCGCGTGCTGGCCATGCCGATCGCCGAGAACGGTTTTGTCGGCGTGGCATTGGGCGCAGCGCTTTGCGGCTTGCGACCGATCGTCGAGATCATGTTCGGCGACTTCTGCCTGGTCGCCGCCGACCAACTGTTCAACGCGGTGAGCAAGGTGCGCCACATGTTCGGCGGCGGCTTTCCGGTGCCGATGGTGGTGCGGGTGCGCGTCTCGCCGCACACCGGCTATGGCTCGCAGCATTCGGGAGATCCGTCCGGCCTGTTCGCGCTCTATCCCGGCTGGCGCATCGTCGCGCCGACGACGCCCTTCGACTATGTCGGCCTGATGAATTCGGCGCTGAAATGCGATGATCCGGTCGTCATCATCGAGCATGTCGAACTGTTTGCGAGCGAAGGTCCTGTTCCGAGCGATGACCGCGACTATTGCGTGCGGCTCGGCCAGGCCAGGATCGTCAGGCCAGGCAGTGCCTGCACGCTGCTCACCAGCGCCAGCATGGTGTCTGTTGCGAGGCAAGTGGTCGAGGAAACCGGCGTCGATGCCGAGATCATCGATTTGCGCAGCCTCGACCCGACCGGGCTCGACTGGCCGTTGGTGGAAGCCTCGATCCGCAAGACCAACCGGGTCGCCGTCGTCGAGCAGGTGCAGCGCGGCCTGTCACTCGGCGGACGGCTGACACAGGAGATTCAGGACCGCGTGTTCGACTATCTCGATCACGAGATCCTGCATGTGACGGGCAGCCTCTCGGCTCCCGTCGTATCGGCCCCGCTCAACCGGGCCGCACTGGGCGGCGCTGACAAGCTCAAGGCCGCGCTTCGATCCCTCACCGGCGTGGGCGGATAAAGCGAACGCATTGCCACAACGATCCGACAAGAAAATGGGAGAACTGAAATGAACATCTTACCGAGAACCAAGACCAGAGCGACGATGTTGGCGGCCGTGCTCATGGCCACCAGCGCCTTCTGGGCACCAGCCAGCTTCGCACAGGACGAGAAGCCGCTGGTCATCGCGCGTAACATCGACCTCAACTCGCTCGATCCGCACCGCGCCTTCTGCGACACCTGCCAGATCTACAATTCCAGCGTCTATGAATCGCTCTTGACGCTGGACAAGGACAACAAGCTGATCCCGCTCTTGGCTTCCAAGTGGGAAGGCAATGCCGACCAGACCAGCTTCACCTTCACGCTCGACCCGGCCGCCAAATTCTCCGACGGCTCGCCGGTCGAAGCCAAGGACGTGAAATGGTCTTGGGAGCGGCTGAAGAACCTCAAGGGCAGCGCATCCTTCCTGATGGACAATGTCGCCTCGATCGAAACCCCGGACGCGCACACGGTCGTCGTCAAGATGGTGGCGCCGAGCTCGGAATTCCTCAACATCGCGGCGGCGCCCTACACGGCTGTCGTCAACAGCAAGGTCGCTTCCGAAGCCGGCGCCAAGGCCGGTGCGGACGCCTCGACCACCGACAATGCCGAGGCCTGGTTCCTGGCGCATTCGGCCGGCAGCGCACCGTTCGTGCTGAAATCCTATGAGCCGAATTCGGAGCTGCGCCTGGTGCGCAACGACAAGTACTGGCGCACCGCGCCGGCGTTGAGCGAAGTCGTCATCCGTCAGACCAAGGACGCGGTGGCGCAAGCGCAGATGCTGCAGAGCGGCACCGCCGACATCGCCATGCAGATCGACCCGGACACCGCCAAGACGATGACCGGCAGCGACGTCAAGATCGAGACCGTGCCGTCCTACAATTTTATCTACGTCGCGCTCTCGCCCGGCGCCAAGGCCAACAARGTGCCGCTCACTCCGGACGTGCGCGAGGCGATCTCGCTTGCGCTTGACCGCCCCAGCATCCTCGACTTCACCATCGGCTCCGAGGGCCAGCTGATCAGCGCGCCGATCCCGCTCGGTTTCCCCGGCGGTTCGGGTTTCGAGGCGCAGCCCTATGATCTCGCCAAGGCGAAGGAGCTGCTGGCCAAGGCCGGCCATGCCGACGGTTTCGAGATGGAAGCGGCCTTTCCGGGCATGAACGTCTATGGCGTTGATCTCTCGCTGCTGATGCAGAAGGTCCAGCAGGATCTGGCCAAGGCCAACATCAAGCTTGACCTGCAGCCGATTCCCTTCGCCAACTGGCGCGAGCGCGTCAACGGCGATGGCATCCCGATGACCGCCGTGTTCTACGCGCCGGACTATTACGGCACCTCGCAGTATGTCGATTATTTCGCCATGACCAAGGGCAGCCCATGGTCGCGCCGTGCCGGCGCGGAGCGCGACCCATCGGTTATCAACCCGAAAGAAGCAGACCTCTACAAGGCAGCTTTGGCGGCAAGCGGTGATGAGGCCGCCAAGCTGTGGCACCAGATCGGCGAAGAAATGATCAAGGACAGGATCATCCTGCCGCTGGTCAGCCCGAACCTGATCCTGGCCTACAAGTCCGACGTCAAGGGCGTGCGCTACAGCGCCTGCTGCAACCTGCCGCTGGCCGAACTCAGCCACTGAGCCAACAGATCGCGGGAGGCGGCCAACCGCCTCCCGTTTCTCCCACTTCGGAAGATCGACAAATCCTGTTCTTCCAGCAGTCAAATTCAATATATGATATATCAATACGGAGACCTCATCATGCCTTCCCTGATCAACTCCAAGGACCAGCTGCTGCGCGAGCGCGCGGCCTCGGTCATTCCGGGCGGCATGTGGGGGCATATGGCCACTCGCTATCTCGGCTCGGCCTATCCGCAGTTCTTCGAGCGCGCCGATGGCTGCCGGGTCTGGGATGTCGACGGCCGCGAATACATCGATTTGATGTGCAGCTGGGGTCCGAACATCCTAGGCCATCACCACCAGGCGGTCGAGGAAGCGGCGGCGCGGCAGCGCAGTCTCGGCGACGCGATGAATGGCCCCGGCGAAGTGCTGGTCGAACTGGCCGAGCTGCTGGTCAAGACTGTCGCTCACGCCGACTGGGCGATGCTGCAGAAGAACGGCACCGACGCCACCACGGCCTGYGTGACCATCGCGCGCGCCGGCACCGGCCGGCGCAAGGTGCTGGTGGCGCGCGGCTCCTATCATGGCGCGGTGCCGTGGTGCACGCCCTCGCTTGCCGGCGTCACCGCCGAGGATCGCGCTCATCTGATCCATTTCGACTACAATGACGTCGCCAGCCTGGAAGCGGCCGTCGAGCAAGCCGGCAATGACCTTGCCGCTGTCGTCGTCACCGCCTTCCGCCACGACATTGCCCGCGACCAGGAACTGCCGACGGCGGCTTTTGCCAAGCGCGCGCGCGACCTCACCACCGCCGCCGATGCGGCACTGATCGTCGATGATGTCAGGGCCGGGTTCCGCATCGATCTCGCCGGCAGCTGGGAGCCGCTGGGTGTGCGGCCCGACCTTTCCGCTTTCTCGAAGGCGATCGCCAATGGCTATCCGCTCGCCGCCATCACCGGCACCGACCGGTTCCGCGAAGCCGCGACCAAGGTCTATGTGACGGGCTCGTTCTGGTATGGCGCCGTCGCCATGGCCGCGGCGATCGCCACCATCAAGACGCTGCGCGACACCAACGCGATCGCGAGCATGAATGCGGCCGGTGAGAGATTGCGCTCGGGGCTCGATGCAGCGGCGAAGAAGCATGGCCTTTCGCTTCGCCAGACCGGGCCGGTGTCGATGCCGATGGTGCTGTTCGACGGCGATGCCGAGTTCAAGAAGGCCGCTGCCTTTTGCTCGGCCGCCTTGCGCGAGGGCGCCTATTTCCACCCCCGGCACAACATGTTCCTGAGCGCCGCGCACACCGCGAAGGACGTGGACTTGGCGCTGCAGGCCGCCGATGCCGGCATGGCCGCGGCGGCGCAGGTGGCGTGAGCAGGCACTATGCTGCGCGAGAGTATAAAAAACTCAGCTGGCCGCCGACACCAGGCGGCCGTTCTGCGCCGCGCGGCGCAGTTCCTCCGGGGTGACCGCGCCGTCATTCAGCCGCTCGAGCACCTTGACCAGCAAGCGGCCGCCTTCGATCATGTCCTGCTGGATGCCCTTGCGCACGCCGTTCTCGTCGCGGGCGCGCAGCGCGTCGAGGATGTCGAGATGGCGGTGACGGCCATCATAGGTCGGCCTGGCATTCGGATACTGATAGTTCACCAGCGGGCCATTGCGCAGCCAGATGCCCTCGATGATGGCGAGCAGTTCCGGCATGCCCGCCGCCTGGTAGATCGAGTGGTGGAATTCCCAGTTGTCGCGGACGGCTTCGAACCAGCGGCCATTGTCCTCGTCGGCGATCAGTCTCTCATGCACCGCCGCCAGGCGATCGATCTCGCGCGGTTCGATGCGCGTCGTCGCCGCGGCACCAGCCATGCCTTCGAGATGCAGGCGAATGCTGCGCAGCTCCAGATACTGGGCGAGCGACAACTGGGCGACGGTGATCGACCGGCCCGCTTCCATCTCCAGGCCCTTTTCGCGCACCAGCTGCATCAGCGCCTCGCGCACCGGCGTCTCGGACACCTGCAGGCTGGCGGCAAGGTCACGGATCTTGAAGCGATGCCCCGGCCAGAAGCGGCCTTCCATCATGGCGCGGCGCAGCTCTTCGTAGACGCGGGTCGTCAGATTGTCGCGCGCGATCGGCGCGATGGAAGCAGTCACATCCAGTCTCCGTCCTTGCGGTGGCGCAGGCGTCGCCTGAGTCGAGCGGGCTGTGTATATGATATCACGATGGGCCTGGCCATCGGCATCGGACACGCCATCGAAACCAAAAAATCAGGGGAACGAGCCGCATGACCGCGTCGAGGCCTTCCCTTCTGTTCGGTGCCATTGCCGATGATCTGACCGGTGGCACCGAACTGGCGTCGATGCTGGTCGCGCGCGGCGTCCCGACAGGCTGCACCGTCGGGTTGGAGGCGCCAATCCTATCGGGCAATCTTGCCCATGTGATCCTGCTGAAAACCCGCGTTATCGCCGCCGACGACGCGGTGCGCCAGGTACTTGATGCCGCCGACCGGTTGATCGAGGCTGGCGCGCGGCAGATTTTCTTCAAATATTGCGCGACCTTCGATTCCACACCTGCCGGCAATATCGGCCCCTGCGCGGAAGCGCTGCTCGAACGGCTTGGCGGCGGCGTGACACTGTTCGCGCCGGCGCTGTGCGAGACCGGTCGCACCGTCTATCAGGGGCATATGTTCGGCGGTTCGCAGTTGCTGGCCGAATCGCCCAAACGTTTCGATCCGCTGACGCCGATGACCGATTCCAATCTGGTCCGCGTGCTGCAGGCGCAAAGCAAGGGGAAGGCTGGACTGGTGCCGTACCTCACCATTGATGCCGGCCCCGAAGCCATCCGCGCTGCCGTGCGGGAGAAGAGCGCGCGGGGCGAGACACTGCTGGTCACCGACACGCTCCGCGAGCGCGACCTGGCGGCGATCGCGGAAGCCGCCTTCGACCTGCCGCTGATGACCGGCAACTCCTCGGTCGCCGCGCATCTGCCGCCGGCCTGGCTGGCGCATGGGCTGCTAAACCCAAGCGATCTGGTGGCCGCCAGCCTGCCGGCCGTGGACGGCGCGGCGGCGGTGCTGGCCGGCAGCGTCGCCGACCGCACCATCGAACAGCTTGAGCGCTTCGCGCAGGACAATCCGTTGCTGACGATCGACCTTGCCGGCGCCTTCGCCGGCGCCGATGTCGTGGCGCAAGCGCGAGCCTTTGCCGAGCAGCATCTGCCCAACGCAATGATCGCTATAGCGACGACTGCATCGCAGGCCACGGTTGAGGCACTACAGCAGGCACATGGCCGTGACGCGGCCGCGGCAAAGGCGGAAGAAATCCTCGCCGAGATTGCGCACATCCTCGTGCGCGATTTCGGTGTGCGGCGATTGGTCGTCGCCGGCGGCGAGACCGCCGGCTCGGTCATCAAGGCGCTCGGCATCACGGGGATTGCCATGGGCGCCTATCAGGGGCCCGGCCTGTCGCGCGCCATCGCCCATCTGCCCGGCCTGCCCGACGACCCGCTGGCGCTGATGCTGAAATCGGGAAAGCTCGGCGGCCCCGACATCTTCGCCGACGTGCTGCAAGACATGACGCGGGCAAGAACCATTGCACCGRCAATCGAAACATGGCCACCGGCAAAATCGACCACAGGGCCAACCCCGGGGAAAGCATCGTAATGGATACCGACATCGCACGCGCCACTCTGATCGCCGCGACGGAGACCCTGGACGCCAGCGGAATGAATGTCGGCACGACAGGCAATATCAGCGTGCGCACGCCAAGCGGCATGCTGGTCACACCGACAGGGATAGCCACAAAAGCGCTTCGGCCGGAGCAGATGGTGGCGATGCAGCTCGATGGATCCTGGGACGGTGCATTCAAGCCATCGAGCGAATGGGAAATGCATGCCGAAATCTACAAGGCTTTCCCGGGGGCCGGCGCCGTGGTGCATGCCCATCCCGACCATTGCGTGGCGCTGTCCTGCCTGCGCGAAGGATTGCCCCTGTTTCACTACATGGTCGCTGGCTTCGGCGGCGACGATGTGCGTTGCTCGGATTATGCGCTGTTTGCATCGAGCGAACTGGCCAAGGTGGCTGTTGTGGCGCTCAAGGACCGCAATGCCTGCCTGCTCGCCAATCACGGCATGATCGCCTTCGGCGGCGATCTCGACACAGCGCTCATCCGCACCGTCAAGCTCGAAACCCTGGCGCGGCAATATCTGCTCGCACGCAGCGCCGGCACGCCGGTGCTGATCGGCGAGACCGAACTCGCCGCCATTCGCGGACGCTACAAGAGTTACGGCCAACAGAAATAACTGGACGAAGTTTGACTCAGACAGGCGTCGGTTTCAGTAGACTTGCAGATGCGAGAAGAACTTCGAGTTGAGATAGCTTTCCAGTGCGTCGGCGCCGCCCTCGGTGCCATTGCCGGAATCGTTGATGCCGCCGAACGGCACCTCCGGCAGGGCCAGGCCATAATGGTTGATCGACACCATGCCGCTGGCGATGCCCGACGACATTTTTGAGGCACTTGCCGCCGAGCGGGTGAAGCCATAGGCGGCGAGGCCGTAGTTCAGCCGGTTGGCTTCCGCGAGCGCCTCGTCGAGTCCATTCACCGGAGTCATCAGCGCCAGCGGGCCAAACGGCTCCTCATTCATGGCCCGGGCATCGGCGCCGATGCCAGACAGGATGGTCGGCTCGAAGAAATAGCCGGAATTACCGATGCGCTTGCCGCCGGTGACGAGCTCGGCGCCTTTCTGCACGGCATCGTGAACCAGTTCCTCCATCGCCTGCACGCGGCGCGGATTGGCGAGCGGACCCATGGTCGTGCCTTCAGCGAGACCATCGCCGACCTTGATCCGGCTTGTGGCTTCGGCGAAGCGGCCGACGAAATCATCATAGACCGCGTTGTCGACAAGGAAGCGTGTCGGCGCCACGCAGATCTGGCCGGCATTGCGGAATTTGGACGCCACCATCGAACGCGCGGCGCGGTCGAGATCGGCGTCGGGCAGAACGATGACCGGCGCATGGCCGCCCAATTCCATCGTCGCGCGTTTCATGTGCAGTCCGGCAAGCGACGCCAGCTGCTTGCCGACCGGCGTCGAGCCCGTGAACGAGATCTTGCGGATCACCGGATGCGGAATGAGATAGGCCGAGATTTCCGACGGGGTGCCATAGACCAGGTTCAAGACGCCGTCGGGCAGACCGGCATCGACAAAGACGCGCACCAGTTCGGCGGGTGAAGCCGGCGTCTCTTCCGGTCCCTTGATGATGATCGAGCAGCCGGCGGCGAGCGCCGCCGACAGTTTGCGCACCGCCTGGTTAAGCGGGAAATTCCAAGGTGTGAAGGCGGCCACCGGGCCGACGGGTTCCTTGACCACCGACTGGCTGACGCCCTCAAGCCGCGCCGGCACGATGCGGCCGTAGCTGCGCCGCGCTTCCTCGGCGAACCAGTCGATGATGTCGGCGGCTGCGAACGCCTCCATGCGCGATTCGGCGATCGGCTTGCCCTGCTCCAGCGTCATCAGCGTCGCGATATGCTTGTTGCGCTCACGCAGGATGGTGGCGGCCTTGCGCATCAGCTTGGAGCGGTCAAAGGGAGAGACGCGCCGCCAGGTCTCGAAGCCCTTGGCGGCGGCGGCGAGCGCTTCATCAAGATCATCGATGCCGGCATGGGCGAGCGATCCAAGCTCGGCTTCCGTCGCCGGATTGACGATGGGCATGGTGCGTCCACCCCGCGCGGGGCGCCACGAGCCATCAATATGCAGATGAACATCGGGATACATTGCAGGCTCCGTGAAAGGTCAGGCGTGAACAGGCTCGGCGGCAGGCGTGTAAATGCCGATGGCGCCAGTGCCGATCAGTTGGTCGATGGTCTCGGGGCTGTAGCCGAGAATATCCGTGAGTACGGCGGCCGTGTCTTGGCCGAGCATGGGCGGCGCCGTGAAGTCGGCGGTCAGCTGCGCGGCGAGCCCTTGCGCCGGGCGCACCATGGCGACGGAACCGAGATGCGGATGCGGCAAGGTGTGGACGAGGCCGCGCTCGCGCACATTCGGGCTGTCGAAGACTTCCGGTATCGACTTCACCATGCCGGCCGGAACGCTGGCCGCGGCACAGGCCGCCATCCAGTGACCGCGCGTTTGCGTCCGGAAAACGGCGCCGAGTTGCGGGATCAACGCCTCGCGGTTGGTAGCGCGCGCGCCTGCCTTGATGAAGCGCTGGTCCTTTGCCAAGTGCGGAAGATCAACCACCTGCTCGCACAGCGCGGCGAACTGGCGGTCATTGCCAACCGCCAAGGCAAAGCCGCCGTCAGCGGCTTCGAATATCTGGTAGGGGACGACGGTCGGATGGGCGTTGCCGTAACGAGCCACCTCGCGACCGGTGTTGAGGTAGCCACTGCCGACATTGATCAAGAGGCTGAGCGCACAGTCGATCAATGACAGGTCGAGGAACTGCCCCTTCCCGGTGGTTGTTCGCTCATAGAGTGCGGCCAGGATCGACTGCGTCGCGACCATCCCGCAGACGATATCGGTGATGGCGACGCCGACACGCATCGGCTCGCCGTCGCTCTCGCCGGTGATGGCCATCAGACCACTCTCGGCCTGCATGACGAAATCATAGCCGGGCCGGCCGGCATCGGGCCCGGTCTGGCCGTAGCCGGAGATCGAGCAGTAGATCAGCCGCGGGTTGGAGGCGCTGAGCTCCTTGTAGCCGACGCCAAGACGGTCGGCGGTGCCGGAGCGGAAATTCTCGACGACGATGTCGGCCTTGGCCGCCAGCTCGCGCACGATCGCCAGGCCCTGCGGGCTCTTCATATCGAGCGCGACGCTCTGCTTGCCGCGATTGGCGCAGAGATAGTAGGTAGAGACGCCCTTGTAGCTCGGCACCGACCAGGCGCGGGTGTCGTCGCCGCCATCGATGTTCTCGATCTTCCAGACCTCGGCGCCGAGATCGGCCAGGCTCATCGTCGCCCATGGACCGGCGAGCACGCGCGAGAGGTCGAGAACCTTGATGCCTTCGAGCGGCAGGCGCGCCCGGCCCATTATGCCGGCATCGTTGGTGTGGGCTTCAGTCACATCGCAATCCTTCGCGGGTAATTCGGCAGCTGCCTGGCCAACCTGTCAGACGGTCCTGAAGGTGTTGACCGGTTCCGGGAAATGACAGGCGACGCGATGCTTTTCCCCGGACGGGCCGAGCGGCGGCTCGGCTGAGGCGCAGATCGCTTGCGCCTTGAAGCAGCGCGTGCGGAAGCGGCAGCCCGACGGCGGGTTGAGCGGGCTCGGCACGTCGCCGGTCAGCACGATCCGCTCGCGCTTGCGTTCCTTCTCGGGGTTGGCGAGCGGCACGGCCGACAGAAGCGCCTGGGTGTAGGGATGCAGTGCCCTGGAATAGAGCTCGGCAGCCGGTGCGATCTCGACGATCTTGCCGAGATACATGACCGCGACATGGTGCGAGATGTGGCGCACGACCGAGAGATCGTGGGCGATGAACAGATAGGATGTGCCGAAGGACTGCTGGATATCCTTGAGCAAATTGAGCACACCTGCCTGCACCGAGACATCGAGCGCCGAGACAGGCTCGTCGAGGATCACCACTTGCGGGTTGAGTGCGAGCGCGCGGGCGATGACGACGCGCTGGCGCTGGCCGCCGGAGAGTTCGTGCGGATAGCGCTTGCCATGCTCCGGATTGAGCCGCACCAGTTCGAGCAGTTCGGCAACGCGGGCTCGGCGGTCGGCCTTCGACATGTCGCTCATGCGCAGCGGCTCGGCGATGTTGTCGGCTATGCGCATGCGCGGATGCAGCGACCCGTAGGGATCCTGGAAGACGAGCTGGATGTAGCGCCGCATCAGGCGCATCTCCTCATGGTTCAGCGCCAAAAGGTTCTGGCCACGGAACCAGCTTTCGCCACTGGTCGGTTCGATCAGCCGCATCAGGCAGCGTCCGAGGGTCGACTTGCCGCAGCCGGATTCACCGACCAGGCCCAGCGTCTCGCCTGGTGCCACGTCGAAGGAAACATCGGCGACCGCACGGACATGGGCAACCGCGCGGTCGAAGACGAGGCCACCGCGAACCGGAAAATCCTTGACCAGATGACGAACCGATAGCGCTGCTTCCGGCGCTGGCCTGGTTTCAGCTTGAACTTGCTCCGCTGCTGCGTTCATGGGGCCACGCGTCCAGTCTCCAGGCTTGCCGCCGCCAGCACGGCGCTGTGGAAAGGCGGCAAGGTCGTCGCGAAATGACAGGCCGAGAAGCGGCCGCCAATGTCATGCAGCGGCGGATCCTCGACCCGGCAACGCGCCTCGGCATGGATGCAGCGCGGATGGAAGGCGCAGCCACCCGGTAGACGGCCGAGTGCGGGCGGCGAACCATCGATCGAAAAAAGCCGCTCGCGGCTTTCCTCGAGGTTGGGGATCGAGGCGATGAGGCCGCGCGTGTAGGGGTGGCGCGGGTCGGCGAACAGCTCCGACACGGTGGCCTGCTCGACGACGCGGCCGGAATAGACGACGGCGACACGGTCGGCATGGCCGGCGACGACGCCGAGGTCGTGGGTGATCAGCACCAGGCCSAGRCCGAGCCGCTCTTGCAGCGAGCGCAGCACGGCCAGGATCTGCGCCTGCACCGTGACGTCGAGCGCGGTGGTCGGCTCGTCTGCGATCAACAAATCGGGGTCATTGGCAACGGCCATGGCGATGACCGCGCGCTGGCGCATGCCGCCGGAGAATTCATGCGGGTACTGGCTGGCACGCCGTTCCGGCTGCGGGATCGACACCAGGTTGAGCAGTTCGACCGCGCGCGCCATCGCCTGCTTGCGGGTGACGCGCTGATGCAGCCTGACCGCCTCGGCGATCTGGGCGCCGACGGTCATCACCGGGTTCAGCGAGGACAGCGGATCCTGAAAGATCATGGCGATGCGCGCGCCCCTGATCTTGCGCATTTCGCGCGCCGGCTTGCCGACCAGTTCCTCGCCCTTGAAGCGGACCGAACCGGTTACGACAGCGTTCTTCGAGGTCAGGCCCAGAGCAGCAAGCATGCCGACCGACTTGCCCGAGCCGGATTCGCCGACAATGCCGACAACCTCGCCCTTGGCAACGTCGAGGTCGATGCCGCGCACCGCCTCGAACTGGTTGCCGGCCTTGCGGAACCCGACCCGCAAGCCGCGAATGGACAGCAGCGGCTCGCGCTCGCCTGGCTTGTCAACCGCGCCGGAGCGCGCTGAAGATAGCTGTGCGCTCATCGCCTAATCCGACCTTGGATCGAGAATGTCGCGCAGGCCATCGCCGATGAAGTTGAAGCCGAGCACGATGGTGAGGATGGCGACGCCGGGGCCGAAGGCGATCCACCATTGATAGAAATGCACGGCGCCGTCGGAGATCATCGATCCCCATTCGGGTGTCGGCGGGGTGGCGCCGAGGCCGATGAAGCTCAGCGACGCGGCAAGCAGCACGACCTGGCCGAGATCCATGGTGGCGCTGATCAGCACCGGGGTCCAGCAGAGCGGCAATATGTGCGTGAACAACACCCGGCGTGGCCTGGCGCCGGCGGCGATCGCCGCCTCGACATGCTCGCGCTCCTTCACTTCCAGCACCWGCGCCCGCATCAGCCGGGCGTAGACCGGCCACCAGACCAGCACCATGGCGATGGCGGCATTGCCGAGGCCGGGACCGAGCGAGGCTGCGACAGCCATGGCGAGCAGCATCGGCGGGAAGGACAGAGTGATGTCGACCAGCCGCATGATCGCGGCACCCGTCAGGCCGCCGACGAAGCCGGAGATGGCGCCGAGCAGCGAGCCGATGACGACGGCCGAGACGACGACCAGAACCGCGATCGGCAGCGAATGCGCCGCGCCGTGCAAGGTGCGGGCCAGCACGTCGCGGCCGAGTGCGTCAGTGCCGAGCCAATGCGCCCAGCTCGGCGGTTGCAGGCGGCGGGCAACCATTTCCAGCGGATCGAACTGCACCACCAGATYGGCGAACACGGTCATGAACAGCCAGAAGAGGATGACGACCGTGCCGATGACCAAGGGGGCGGTCAGCCATTCGGGGATGGCGGCGGAACGGGACTTGGTGACGACAGCCGACATCAGCTCAACCTCACCCGCGGATTGGCGACGACATAGAGGATGTCGGTGATGAGGTTGGTGACCAGGAAGGCGAGGCCGCCGACAATGGTGACGCCGATGATCGCCGGGAAGTCGAGGGCGCGCGCCGCTTCGACCGCATAGGAGCCCATGCCCGGCCAGGAAAAGATGGTCTCGGTCAGCACCGCGCCGGTGATCAGATAGGCGAAGGAATAGCCGATGACGGTCAGCGTCGGCACCATGGTGTTGCGCAGCGCATGCACGATGACGACACGGAACTCGCTCGCGCCCTTGGCACGCGCGGTGAGCACGAATTCGCGGCTCATCACATCAAGCATGTTGGCGCGAACCAGCCGCGATATGGTTCCCGATACCGTCCAGCCGAGCACGAAAGCCGGCAACAGCAGATGCCACAGCGCATCCTTGAAGACGGTGAGGTTGCCGGCGAGCAGCGAATCGATGGTCAGGAATCCGGTGATGCCGGGCGGCAGCGGCAGCCGGGCATCCAGCCGGCCCGGCCCCGGCAGCCAATTCAGCATGACCGAGAAGATGAAGAGCAGACCAAGGCCAGACCAGAACACCGGCAGCGACGAGCCGAACAGGGCAAACAGCCGCGCGCCATGGTCGATCAGGCTGTTGCGGAAATAGGCGGCCAGAACCCCAAGCACGATGCCGAGCGTGGTGCCGAAGATCATCGCGGCAAAGACCAGTTCCAGCGTTGCCGGCAAGCGATAGAGAATGTCGGTGCCGACATTGCGCTTGGTGATGAAGGACGTGCCGAGGTCGCCGCTCAACAGATTGCCGAGATATATCATATAGCGTTCCGGCAGAGGACGATCCAAACCCCAGCGGGCCTTGGCGGCGGCGACCACTTCGGGGTTGCTCATCTGCTGCTCGGCGACGATCGCCGTCAGCGGATCGCCCTTGGTCACGGTGGTGATCAGAAAAGCAATGGTGACGATGCCGAGTACCAGGAACGGCATCGCGATAAGCCGGCGCAAAATATAGCGGGACACGTGGCTACCTTCACAAGGACGGGCTTCGTAAGATGGCACAAGGCGCTGGAAGATGCCATCGAGGGGACATATTGACAG
>NZ_JBFUGJ010000038.1:0-32435 GCF_056402975.1 Mesorhizobium sp. P3_A9
ACAGCTATTGATCTGAAGCCACTTCACGCTGTCGCGGCGGGGCTCACGTCCCGCCGCGGCTTTAAACGGACCTTAGTTTCAGGGCTTGATACGGATATGGACACGACAGCCCAGCACGGCACGGCAAAGGAGGAGAGGCCTCTGGCCTCCACACCACGCCTGACGCTGTCCGGCGTCTCCAAGAGCTTTCCCGGCGTGCGGGCGCTGCACAATGTCAGCCTGTCGCTCTATCCCGGCGAAGTGACGGCGTTGATCGGCGAAAACGGCGCCGGCAAGTCGACGCTGGTCAAGATCATGACCGGCATCTACCAGCCCGACGCCGGCACGATCAGCATTGACGGCCAGGCCGTGACACTGCCCAGCGCGCATGCCGCCTTCGGCCATGGCGTCACTGCCATCCATCAGGAAACCGTGCTGTTCGACGATTTGAGCGTCGCCGAAAACATCTTTCTCGGCCATGCGCCGCGCTCGCGTTTCGGCACCATCGACTGGCGCACGATGCGCAAAAATGCACGTGAAGTGCTGGACACCATGCATGCCGGCCATATCGACGCCGACGCACGACTGAAGGACCTCGGCATCGCCAACAAGCACCTGGTCGCGGTGGCGCGGGCCATGTCGATCGACGCGCAGATCGTCATCATGGACGAGCCGACGGCAGCCCTTTCGATGAAGGAGATCGAGGAGCTCTTTTTGCTCATTGAGTTCCTCAAGAGCGAAGGCAAGGCGATCCTGTTCATCAGCCACAAGTTCGACGAGATCTACCGCATCGCCGACCGCTACACCGTGTTCCGCGACGGCGAGATGGTCGGCGAAGGCCTGATCAAGGACGCCAGCCAGAGCCAGATCGTGCGCATGATGGTCGGCCGCTCCGTCGACCACATCTTCCCGCAGCGCAAGGCCGAGATCGGCGCCCCGGTGCTGTCCGTCTCCGGCCTGTCGCACCCGACCGAATTCAACGACATAGGCTTCGAACTGCATAAGGGCGAAATCCTCGGCTTCTATGGCCTTGTCGGTGCCGGGCGCAGCGAGGTGATGCAGGCGATCTCAGGCATCACCCGTACGTCAGTCGGCACCATCACGCTAGACGGCAAGATGATCGCGCCCAAATCGGCGGCGGATTCGATCGAGGCCGGTATCGTCTACGTGCCGGAAGAGCGCGGCAAGCAAGGCGTGGTGATCGGTCTGCCGATCTTCCAGAATGTCTCGCTGCCTTCGCTCAAGCGCACGTCCAAGTCAGGCCTGCTGCGACTGTCGGAGGAGTTTGCACTTGCCCGCTCCTACACCGAGCGGTTGGACCTCAGGGCGTCCTCGCTCAGCCAGGATGTCGGCACACTGTCGGGCGGCAACCAGCAGAAGATCGTCATCGCCAAATGGCTGGCAACCGCACCCAAGGTGATCATCCTGGACGAACCGACCAAGGGCATCGATATCGGCTCCAAGGCCGCCGTGCACGGCTTCATGGCCGAACTCGTAGCTCAAGGCCTGTCGGTGATCATGGTGTCGTCGGAACTGCCGGAGATTCTCGGCATGTCCGACCGCGTCGTCGTCATGCGCGAAGGCCTTGTCGCGGCCGTCTATGACAATACGGGACTGGACGCCGAGACGCTGGTCCGCACGGCAGCGGGGATCGCGGCATGAAGGCTCTTCTGAAGTATCGCGAAATCTGGCTGGCTGCGGCGATCATCGTTTTGATCGGGCTGATCTCGACCCGTTTCCCGGCCTTCGCCGACCCGGGCAATCTGCGCCAGGTGTTCAACGACACCTCGATCCTGATGATCCTGGCGCTTGGCCAGATGGTGGTCATCCTGACGCGGTCGATCGACCTGTCGATGGCGTCCAATCTCTGCTTCACCGGCATGGTGGTGGCGATGCTGAACGCAGCGCATCCGGCGATCCCGATCCCGCTGCTAATCGTCATCGCGCTCGCCGTCGGCCTGGTGCTGGGCGCCATCAATGGCCTCCTGGTGTGGCGGCTGAACATTCCATCGATCGTGGTCACTTTGGGCACGCTGACCATCTATCGCGGCGCCACTTTCGTTCTGTCAGGCGGGGCCTGGGTCAATGCCGACAAGATGAGCCCTGAATTCATCGGCTTCCAGCGCGCGGCCTTCCTTGGCATTCCGGTGTTGTCGTGGATCGCGATCCTGGTCATCGCGTCGTTCTTCGTGCTGATGACGCGCACGGCGCTCGGCCGCTCGATCTATGCCATCGGCGTCAATCCGACGGCCTCGGTCTATACCGGCATCGATGTCGGCCGGACCAAATTCATCGTCTTCTGCATCTCCGGCATGATCGGCGGGCTTGCCGGTTATCTCTGGATCTCGCGCTACGTGATCGCGTCGGTCGAGGTCGCCAACGGCTATGAGCTCAACATCATCGCCGCCTGCGTCATCGGCGGCATTTCGATCGCGGGCGGAATCGGCTCGGTCGGCGGCGCGGTGCTCGGCGCCCTGTTCCTCGGCATCATTTCCAACGCACTGCCGGTGATCAACATCTCGCCCTTCTGGCAGATGGCGATTTCGGGCAGCGCCATCATCCTGGCCGTCGTGCTCAATGCGCGCGGCGAACGCCAGCAGGGCCGTATCATCCTGCGAAAAGTGGAGGCGGCATGACCGACGTCCCTGCCCCGCGCCACATTCCCGACCGGCTCGACAAACCGTTCCGCTCGGCGATCTTTTCCTGGGAGGCGCTGCTGGTCGTGGTGGCCGTCGCCATCTTCGCCATCAACAGCTTTGCTTCACCCTATTTCCTCGACCCCTATTCGCTGTCGGACCTGACCTTCAACTTCACCGAGAAGGGCCTGATCGCCTTCGCCATGGCGCTGCTGATCATTTCGGGCGAGATCGACCTCTCGGTCGCCGCCATCATCGCGCTGGCCTCGACGATGATGGGCATGGCGGTGCAGGCCGGCGCCGGAACACCGGTCCTCGTGCTGATCGGCATCGTCGTCGGTCTCGGCTGCGGCGCCTTCAACGGGCTGCTGGTGACCAGGCTCGGCCTGCCCTCCATCGTCGTCACCATCGGCACGATGAGCCTGTTTCGCGGTATCGCCTTCATCATTCTCGGCGACCAGGCCTACAAGGGCTATCCCGAAAGCTTCGCCTTCTTCGGCCAGGGCTATGTCTGGTGGGTGGTGTCGTTCGAACTGGTGCTCTTCCTCATCGCGGCCGTCGTCTACTGGTTCCTGCTGCATCGCACGAGTTTTGGCCGCCGTGTCTTTGCCATCGGCAACAACCCGATAGCTGCGCAGTTTTCGGGCGTGCGCGTCGGCCGTATCAAATTCATCCTGTTTTGCCTGACCGGGCTGATGTCGGGCATCGCCTCGGTGCTGATCACCTCGCGGCTCGGCTCGACAAGGCCGTCGATCGCGCAGGGTTATGAACTCGAAGTCATCACCATGGTGGTGCTCGGCGGCGTCAGCATTCTGGGTGGCGCCGGCAGTATTGTCGGCGTCGTGCTCGCCGCCTTCATCATGGGGCTGGTGACCTTTGGGCTCGGCCTGCTCAACGTGCCCGGCATTGTCATGTCGATTTTCATCGGCCTGCTGCTGATCATCGTCATCGCCCTGCCGATCGTCTGGCGGCGCCTGCGCGGGGGGCGGTGATGCCGGAGAAATATGCGTTCAAGATGAAGCTCAAGCCGGGCATGAGGGCTGAGTACAAGAAACGCCACGACGAGATCTGGCCATCGCTGGTCGCGCTGCTGAAGCAGGCCGGCGTATCCGACTATTCCATCCATCTCGACGAGGAAACCAACATCCTTTTCGGCGTGCTGTGGCGGCGCGACGACCACGGCATGGCCGACCTGCCGAAGCATCCGGTGATGCAGCGCTGGTGGGCAGATATGGCCGACATCATGGAAACGAAACCGGACAATGAGCCGGTGGCCGTGCCCCTGGAAACAATGTTCCATATGGCATGAGTGCTCTGCGCCATATCGCCGTCATCGACATCGGCAAGACCAACGCCAAGGTGGCGCTGGTCGATCTCGTTACGCTGAGCGAGGTGGCGCTACGCCGCATGGCGAATGCGCCGCTGCGGCACGCGCCCTACCCGCATCACGATGTCGAGGCGCTGTGGACGTTCATCCTCAACAGCTTGGCCAGCCTCAACCGCCAACAGCGCATCGACGCCATTTCGATCACCACCCACGGCGCAACAGGCGCGCTGGTCGATGCCACGGGTGAACTCGTTTTGCCTGTCCTCGACTATGAATTCGACGGCCCCGACAGGCTGGCTGCCGACTATGACGCGATCCGTCCGCCCTTCACTGAAACCGGCACGCCACGGCTGCCGCTCGGCCTCAATCTCGGCGCGCAGTTCTTCTGGCAGCAGAAGCGTTTTCCGGCCGAGTTCGCCAGGGCTGCCGCGATGCTGATGTACCCGCAATACTGGGCGTTGCGGCTCACAGGAGTGACCGCCAACGAAGTAACGTCGCTCGGCTGCCACACCGATCTGTGGAACCCGTGGAGTGCTGAGTTTTCGACGATGGTCGACCGTTTGGATTGGCGCGACCTGATGGCGCCGGTGCGGCCGGCCAGGGATCGCCTTGGCCCGATCCTGCCTGGGCTGGCCGCACGAACCGGCCTTGATCCGCAAACACCTGTGTTCTGCGGCCTGCATGATTCCAACGCCTCGCTGCTGCCGCATCTCCTGTCCGACGCGCCGCCCTTCTCGGTCGTCTCGACCGGCACCTGGGTGGTGTCTATGGCCGTCGGCGGCAGAGAGATTGCACTCGACGCGGCGCGCGATACGCTGGTCAATGTCAGTGCGCTAGGTGAGCCCGTGCCGTCGGCCCGTTTCATGGGTGGCCGCGAGTTTTCGCTGCTCACTGCGGACAAGCCGCAGGATTGCAGCGGCAGCGATGTGCTGGCGGTCTTGGCAGGCAAGACCTTGCTGCTGCCGTCCACCCAGCAAGGGTCAGGGCCGTTCCCGCATCATGCCGCGACGTGGCTCAATGCCGACGGCATCGACATCGGCCGGCGTTTTGCCGCCATCTCGTTCTATCTGGCGCTGATGACAGCGACCTGTCTCGATCTGATCGGCGCCGACGGCCCGACCACTGTCGAAGGGCCGTTTGCCCGCAACCGGCTGTTTGTCGGCATGTTGGCGGCAGCGACCGCCCGCAGCGTCGTCGCATCGGAGGCCGCCACCGGCACCAGCATTGGCGCGGCATTGCTGGCATCGGCGGAGGTAACGACGCACGGCAAGGGCGAAAGAATAGAGCCGCCAACCGACGCGGTCTGGGCCGAATACGTCAGCGCATGGCGCGCGGCGGTCAAAGCGCTGGGGTGATCACAGGATCCGCTTGCCGAAGGCAGACATGACGAAGTTGACCGTGTCGGTGCCGATCCGAGGCTCCAGATTCGCGGTCAGGCCAGAAACATCCATCGACAGCAGGCCGCCGGAGAGCGCGATCGCCTCCATTGCCTGATGAGTCTCGCGCACCGTCAGCCCGCCGGAGCCGGCGGCCCAGCCGGCGAATTCGGTGGCCGTCGGGGAATAGCTGACATGGAAGCCCTGGGTGCCCGAGGTGGCGATGCGGATCGCCTCGTGCATCAGGTCGCGCATGCCCATGGCGTCGATGTCGGTCATGGTGAAGGCCGACACACGCGAATCTTTCAGCACCCGCGCCTCGGCCGGGTCGGCATGGCGTAGACCGACGATGACGACATTTTCGGGCGACAGCTGCGGCTGCAGCGCGCCGGCCTTATGGTCGAGACCAAGGGTGCGCGCCAGCACCGACGCTTCCGGCAGGTCAATGCCGTCCTCATCCTCGGGCATCAGGGCGGCGATGGAATCGATCCAGATCAGGCCGAAAGAATGGGTCGCGCGCGCCGTCGCGGTCAGCGCCTTGTGAGCGACGCGACGGTCGGTGCCAACACTCAGTCGGATCAGCCCGGAGGGTGGCCGCTCGATGTCCGCCAGTTCGACGACGTCGAAATTCATCGCCTCCAGCCGCGCGCCGGTTCCCTCGCGAGCGAGGATGCCGGCGGCTTCCTGCTCGGCCGAGATCGACACCATCTTGCGGTCGGAAAAATCGGCGACGTCATGCATCGGCGCCTTCTCGACATATTCCGAGGTCATCGCCAGCAGCATGGCGCCGTAGCTCATGCGGAAGGCGACGCGGTCGCCGACGGTGGGCCGCGGATCTGCATCCTGCACGTCGAGCAGCAGGTGGTCGCTGGAGGCGCCGAGCACTCGTATCCCTTTTGCGATGGGAGTTAGCCCTTCGACCAGCACGTCTTCGCGGCCGATGTTGGCGATGGCGCGCAGCCGGTCGCCTTCGTCCGGGAAAACAGGCTGGTTGCCGAAAGCGTCGTAACCGGACTCGCCGATCGGCCGCGACGGCTTGAGCTTGACCTCGATGATATCGCTGGTCAGGCGGCAGGCATCTGGTTCGAGTTCCGGCCACGGCACATCGCGGAAGGTTTCGACGCCGCCTTGCAGGATCGCCTCGCCGACCCTGAGATTGTTGATACCGGCCGGCAGTTTGCCTTCGAGCAGCAACGTCAGCGAGGACGAAGCCCCGCCTGAGATCCAATCGAGGCTTTTGCCCGACAGGCGCTCGGTCTTGTAGGCATGAGCGACGAGTTGGCCAAGATTCTCCGGTGTCGGCATGATGGCGCCGAAGCAGCCGAGATTGGTGCCGATCCCGGCGATCCGCACGCCCTTGAACTCGAGGATCCGTTCGACGGTGGGAATCAGGTCGCTCGGCCAGATGCCTTCACGGAGATCGCCAAGGTCGATCATCAGCATGATGTCGTGGACGCGGCCCATGCGCTCGGCGATGCGCGAGATCTCGCGAATGGTGGCGAGTTCCGACTGCAGGCTGACGTCGACGGTGCGCACCACCTCCTCGACACGCGCCATGGGCGGGCTGCGCAGCAGCATGATCGGCGCGTTGATGCCGCTGTCGCGCAACCGGCGGATGTTTTCGAAACGCGATTCGGCGATGCCGGCGACACCGCCGCGCAGCATGGCGCGCGCCACTTGCGGCATGCCGCAGGTGCCCTTGGTGACACCGAACACCTTGATATCAGACAGCGCACAGCGGTCGACGATGGTGCGGGCGTTGCGCTCGATGCGGCCAAGGTCGATGGCGACTTGCGGTCCCGACATTTTTTCACTCAGGGTTTGTAGAATCTGTCCGTCAGATGCATCGTCCAGATCGTCGTCAAAACTTGTCAAACTTGGCGCGGTGACGGTCTCAATGTTGGAAACCAGAGCAATTGTGTGTGGGCACGTCTTTCGATCGGAGAGGCCGGTAACACTGGTCGTTCATCATTCCGATGGTGAGTGGCAACTGACGTGCGGCGAACATGATCACCCCGCGGACTGCGGAGATTTCGAAGTCGTCGGTTTCGGCCATTTGACCGCAAGACAGGACAATCTGGCACAGATTGGCCAGCTTGAGCGCGGATGGCTTGCTGAATGGGTGCAGGGACAATGGACTCGATGCCAGCACGACGATTAGTGCTCCCTCAGTTGACGTAGACCAATCCCTGCGGGTCGATCTCCGGCTTGCGGCCGGCAACGAGGTCGGCCAGGAATTTGCCCGAGCCGCAGGCCATGGTCCAGCCGACATGGCCGTGGCCGGTGTCGAGATAGAGGTTCTTGTAGCGCGCCTGGCCGATGACCGGCACGGAGTTCGGCATCATCGGCCGCAGGCCGGCCCACAGTACAGCTTTCGTCTCGTCGAAGGCGCCGGGGAACAGATCCTTTCCGGTCCGGAACATGGTGGCGAAATCGCTGGGTTTGTGGGTGCGGTCGAAGCCGGTGAATTCGGCGGTCGAAGCCAGCCGCAGTCGATTGCCAAGGCGCGAATAGGCCATCAGCTGGTCCTCGTCGGCGCCACCCATGGTCGGCCCTTTGCTCTCGTCTTCCAGCGGAATGGTCGCTGTATAGCCCTTCACCGGATAGACAGGCAGGTCGATGCCACACCGGCGGCCGAGCAGGCCGCTTTCCGGCCCCATCGAAATGACCACGGCGTCACCTGTAACCGGCCCGGCCGAGGTCATCACCGCGCGCACGCGGTCGCCGTCGATATCGAGGCCTTCGACCGTGGTGTCGAACAGGAATTTGACGCCAAGCTTTTCGCGCGCATAGGCAGCGAGATTGTCGACGAAGATCCTGGAATCGCCGGTCTGGTCGATCGGCGAATAGACGCCGCCGGCGATCTTTTCCTTCACCCCGGCAAGACCCGGTTCGAGCTCGACCAGCCGGTCGCGGCCGACAATCTCGATCGGCAGGCCATGCTCGGCCAGATAGCGATAATTGTCGGTGCCGGTGTCGAGGCTGTGCTGCGAGCGGAAGAAATAGAGGATGCCTTTCTTGCGCTCGTCATAGTGGATGCCGGTGTCGGCCGAGATTGCGTTGATGCAGTCGCGCGAATAGAGCGCCAGGCGCAGTTTGACCTGGCTGTTGGCGCGCAGCCGCGCCACCGTGCACTGGCGCAGGAAGCGCAGGCTCCAGGCGAGGAAATAGGGATCGAAGCGCAGCCGCACCTTGATGCCGAGATCATGGTTGTAGAGCGCGCGCAAAAAGGTCTTCAGCGCCGCCGGCGAGGCCCAGGCGGTGGCATCGCCCGGCGACACCAGGCCGGCATTTGACTGGCTGGTGCCGCGCGCCGGCGCCGCATGGCGCTCGACCACGGTGACCTCGTGGCCATCGGCAGCCAGATAATAGGCGGCCGCCGTACCGACAACGCCGGCTCCAAGCACCACTATCTTCATGCCATCCCCCCCAAAGCTGTTCGCGGCGCAGCGCCTCCACGCTTGCCGCGAATGCCTTCCATAGCGCGTCGCCGCTTGCCTTGCGAGCCCTTGGGGAACCTGGCTCAGCCGCGCACGGAGTTCTTGCTGGTCAGGATGCGCTCCCAGGCGAGCGCGTCGGCAACGATCTGGTCGAGGTCGTCGCGTTGCGGCGTCCAGCCGAGTTCCGCCCGGGCGAGGTCCGAATTGGCGACCACGGCTGCCGCATCGCCAGGACGCCGGTCGCCCATCTTGACTTCGAAATCATGGCCGAAGGCACGCCGTACGCTGTCGATGACCTCGAGCACGGAATAGCCATGGCTGTAGCCGCAATTGGCGACGAGGCTTTGTCCCCCGGCGCGCAGCCGTTGCAGGGCCAGACGATGCGCCGCCGCAAGGTCGCTGACATGGATGTAATCACGCATGCAGGTACCGTCGGGCGTCGGATAGTCGGTGCCGAACACCTGCATGAACGGGCGCTTGCCGAGCGCAGTCTCGCAGGCGACCTTGATCAGATGGGTGGCGCCGGGCGTCGACTGGCCGGTGCGGCCCCTCGGATCGGCGCCGGCGACGTTGAAATAGCGCAGCGCGGTGTAGCGTATGGGATGCGCTGTCGCCGCGTCGCGCAGCATCCATTCGCTCATCAGCTTGGACAGGCCGTAAGGCGATTCCGGCGACAGGCGGGCATCCTCGCGCACCGGCTCCAGCCCGGCGCCGCCATACACGGCAGCGGTCGAGGAAAAGATGAAATGGGGCACGCCTTCGCGCACCGCGGTTTCAATCAGCGTGCGCGTCTTCGAGGTGTTGTTCTCGTAATAGGCGAGCGGGTCGGCGACCGATTCCGGGACCACGATGGAGCCGGCGAAATGGATGATGGCGTCGACATGATTGTCCCGGATGATCGATCCGACCAATTCCTTGTCGGCGACATCGCCGACGACGAGCTTTGCCTCCGGTGCCACCGCCCATTCGAAACCGGTGGAAAGCCGGTCGAGAACGACCACGCTTTCGCCGGCATCCAGCAATTCCCAGACCATGTGGCTGCCGATATAGCCGGCACCGCCTGTCACCAAAACCGTCATCCGCATCCTCGCATCTCAAGATTTATCGGAAACTGTCTCAAACACCGCTCTACTGGAAAGCCTGCCGCATGGCCATTAGAACCCTTGGTAACCGGCGTTCACCAAATGTGGCATCGTGCTGAAACAAAGTTGATCCACATCAAGGGAATAGGCCACGATCCGTGGTCGTTAGGAACAGGTTCGGGGCGTGGCATTTTGACCAAAACGGCCCGGTGGACGACCAATAGGGCAATGATTATGATCCCGCGCAAAATTGGGAAGCCGACATGAACTACCAGCGGTTCTTCGAAGAAGCGATCGATCAGCTCCACGCGGAGCGTCGCTATCGTGTCTTCGCCGACCTTGAGCGTATCGCAGGCAAGTTTCCGCGCGCCATATGGCGTTCGAATGGCCGTGCCGAGGAAATCACCGTCTGGTGCTCCAACGACTATCTCGGCATGGGCCAGCACCCCGATGTCATCGCCGCCTTCCAGGAAGCGGCCGGCAAGATGGGTTCGGGCGCCGGCGGCACCCGTAACATTTCCGGCACTTCCAACCCGCTGGTCGAGCTCGAGCATGAGCTTGCCGACCTGCACGGCAAGGACGCGGCACTGGTCTTCACCTCCGGCTTCGTCTCCAACGAAGCGTCGATTTCGACCATTGCGCGGCTTTTGCCGAACTGCCTGATCATCTCGGATGAACTGAACCACGCTTCGATGATCGAGGGCGTGCGGCGCTCGGGCGCCGAGAAGAAGATTTTCCGCCACAATGACGTCGCGCATCTGGAAAGCCTGCTGCAGGCGGCAGGGCGCGAGCGCGCCAAGCTGATCGTCTTCGAAAGCGTCTATTCGATGGACGGCGACATCGCGCCGATCAGAGAGATCGTCGAACTCGCCGAGCGCTACAACGCCATGACCTATATCGACGAGGTCCATGCCGTCGGCATGTACGGGCCGCGCGGCGGCGGCATCACCGAGCGCGAGGGCCTGGCAGACCGCATCGACATCATCGAAGGCACGCTCGCCAAGGCGTTCGGGACGCTGGGCGGCTACATCACCGGCACCAGCGCTGTCATCGACGCGGTGCGCTCCTATGCGCCGGGCTTCATCTTCACCACGGCATTGCCGCCGGCGATCGCCGCCGCGGCCACGACATCGATCCGCCATCTCAAGCGCTCGCAGGCCGAGCGCGACGCGCAGCAGCAGCAGGCGAGCCGAACCAAGCAGATCCTGTCGGCGGCCGGCCTGCCGGTGATGGAGTCGCCAACCCATATCGTGCCGGTGCTGGTCGGCGATCCGGAACTCTGCAAGATGGCCAGCGATCGCCTGCTTGGCGTGCACGGCATCTACATCCAGCCGATCAACTACCCGACCGTGCCGCGCGGCACCGAGCGGCTGCGCATCACGCCGACGCCGTTCCATTCCGACACGCTGATCGCGGGACTGCAGGACGCACTGGTCGAGACCTGGGATGCGCTGGGCATTCCCTACGGCTCCGCCGGCCGGCCCACTGTCGCCAAAAGCGATCGGATCGTTCCGCTGCTGGTGCCCAAGTCAGGCGGCTGAAGCCGGATTGAAACTCTACTCCGGCGGCCATCTGGCTCGCCGGAGTAGTTTTTGGATTCGTTAGCGGCTCAAACAGTCTTCATCCACTTTGCCAGCCGGTGTGCGGCTTCCTCGACCTGGTCGAGGCGGCGGTGGAAGCACAGCCTGAGGAAGGCTTCGCCGCCGGGACCGAAGGCTGTGCCCGGCGCCAGGCCGACATTGGCCTTGTCGACGATGTCGAAGGCGGCCGTGCGGGAATCGACGATGCCGTCGACGGTGAAAAACAGGTAGAAGGCGCCTTGCGGCACGGTAAACCTCGCGCGGCCGGTGGCGCCAAGAATGCCGCAGACCAGGTCGCGCGCCTTCCTCGCCCGCTCCACTTGTTCGGCAACGAAGCCATCGCCCTCGTCAAGGGCTGCGATCGCGCCGCGCTGCATGAACTGGGCGACGCCAGAATTCGAATACTGGATCAGGTTCTCGAACACCTGCTGCAGGGACGGATGCGTCTTGATCCAGCCGACACGCCAGCCGGTCATCGACCAGTTCTTGGAAAAGGAGTTGACGAACAGGATGCGATCTTCCGCCGTGGCGATGTCGAGGAAGGACGGCGCGCGCCCATGGCCATAGTGGAACCGCGAATAGATCTCGTCCGCGATGATCCAGACGTTCCTGGCGCGCGCGAGATCGAGGATCGCCTGCAAGGTCTCGTGATCGGCGGTCCAGCCGGTCGGGTTGGACGGCGTGTTGATGAACAGCGCCTTTGTGCGCGGCGTGATCGCCGCGGCGATCTTCTCGACGTCGCAGGACCAGCCATTGCCGGAATGGTCGAGCGTGACCGCTACCGGAACGGCTCCCGACAGGGCCGCGGCGGCATCGAAATTCGGCCAGGCCGGCGACAGATAGATCACTTCGTCGCCGGCACCGGCAAGAGCGGTCAGCGACATCTGGATGGCATGCATGCCCGACCCGGTGACGATGAACTGTTCCTCCGGGAAGGTCTTGCCGAAATGCCTGGCGTAGTAGCGTGACAGCGCCTGCCTCAGATCGGGAATGCCCCGCTGCCAGGTGTAGAACGTCTCGCCACCGGCCAGCGCCTTCGAGGCGGCATCGGTGATGAAGGCGGGCGTCGGCAGGTCGCCCTCGCCGGCCCAGAGCGGAATCAGACCCTCGCGAAGGCGGCCGTAATTGACGACGGCGACAATGCCGCTTTCCGGTGCGGCACGCGCTTCAGCGCGAAAGCTGTCGATCAGGCTCATGGATAAATCCGTTTCCTCTCAGTTTTGTCGCTCTTTACCAGATGCGAGAACAGAAAACCCCGGCCGCGAACGACCGGGGTTTTGGTCCAGCAATCGTTGGCCGAATTATCGCTTGGCGAGCAGATCGCGGATTTCAGTGAGCAATGCGACATCTGCGGGGGGCGGTGCTGCTGGCGCAGCAGGCTTCTCGCGCTCAAGCTTCCTACGCAGATTGTTCACGGCCTTGACCATCAGGAAGATGATGAAGGCAAGGATGACGAAATTCAGCACCACCGTAATGAAGCTGCCATAGGCAAAGACGGCACCCTCTTTCTTGGCCTCGGCCAGCGAGGCCGAATGGACGTTCGAGGACAATCCGAAGAAGTAATTGTTAAAGTCCAGGCCGCCGAAGATCGCGCCGACGATGGGCATGATGATGTCGTTGACAAGGGAATCGACGATCTTGCCGAAGGCCGCGCCGATGATGACGCCGACGGCCAAGTCCATCACATTGCCCTTGGAAATGAATTCCTGGAATTCTTTCAGCATTCGACCCTCCTTGTCATGACCGGCCGTGCTGCCGTTCCGTCCTTACGGCATCGACCCGGGAGCAACATAACAAAAACCTGAGGTTGCAACATGGGCAAAAAGGAGAAAACAACCGCTTTCTCCTTCCGTCGCGGCACCTGGGGCGGCAGTGTCGTTATGCTGACGCCTTTGCCGAACTTGACGCGTAACGTGCAAGGAACGTGAAATTTCATATCCCCACGATGCAAATCGAGACAGATACGGCCGATGGTCGTTCACTACGGCCAGCTCAGCTTGAATGCTCAGTATGAGCGGGAAAAGCTCATCGAGCGAACCAAGGAACGGCAAAGCCAACATTGAATTTCTGGAAATCATAGGCGTTTTCGCCTATAGTATGCTCATGAACATTCTCGAAACCATCAGCATTGACGTTTACCCGTGGGCGGCTCCGACAAAGGAGCAACGCGCGTGGTTTGACGCGCTTTCGCCCGATGAGAAGCGCAAAGCGATTCTGGCGGCCATCGACGAAGGCTTTGAGAGCCCCGGCAGCGAAAAGTCGATCGACGACATCATTCGGGAAGCGCGTGCCGAACTCCCGCATGCGCCATAGGATAACGCATCGCGCCGAACGCGATCTCAAAGACATTTACCGCTACACCTTCGAAAACTTCGGCCACACTCAGGCCGAAAAATACCTGCGTGAACTCGACGCGGTGTTTGAGTTGCTCGGCGACTATCCGAGCATGGGCCGGTTCTATGAAGGCAGGACCCATCAGTTCGTCCACGGCAGGCACATCATCCTCTACCGAATGGGTTTGGAGGAGATCGTCATTGGCCGTATTTTTCACGGCGCTCAGCGGCGATCTTCATCATAACAATATCGACGCGCCGATCTGATAACCGTCCTACACAGTTCGGCGTCGTGGAGGGAGCGGATGCGCCAAATCGATCTGCGTTCCGAAATACACCGCAAGGTCATTCCGCCCCATGGCCGATTGACGTGGGGCTGGCATTCAAACGAGAGCAATTGCCCATCCGCCGGCGGTCGAACCGGTGCTCGCGCGCTCCGGCGACGATAAGGGCGAGATACCAGTCGGAAGGAACGAGCGTGAGATCGGGCTTCTCCGCCAGGTAAACGGTAGAGTCTCTTTGGAATCATGCCGTCGCACTGGAAACTCATCCTTTCTGTAGTAGCCATTTCCGAGTCCCTCCGCCTCATCCAGATCGCCGCGTTCATGCACGGCAACCTCGAAAAGTACGCCCGGCTGCCTGATCCTCTTTCTCGCAGGGACCAAGTGCCCTTTGCCCGATCCGTCGAAGCTGGGCTTCGAAAACGTAAGGCGATGGCCTTCGGCGAAGGCAACACATACGGGCACAGTGCTTTTGCACCGCGCCTTGGCGGCCTGTCTGAATGCCGTGGCCGCGATCATGCTGCCAAAGCCGCAATGGACTCGGGGCTCAAGCTGTGATTGCGTTCAGACAAGCCGGATAAAAAGACGGCAAAGGAGGAAATTCCAGGCGTGCAGGGCTTGTTCATCGTCATCATTGCGATCGCCTATGTGACGCTGCTGTTCGCCATCGCCAGCCTGGGCGACCGCCGCTCGGCGATTTCAGGGCCGAGCCGGGCGCGGCCTTTCATCTACGCGCTCAGCCTTGCCATCTACTGCACCTCGTGGACCTTCTTCGGCTCGGTTGGCCTGTCCTCCGAACGCGGCCTCGAATTCCTCGGCATCTATACCGGCCCGGTGCTGGTGTTCGTGTTCGGCTTTCCCTTGCTCAACCGCATCGTGCGGCTGGCCAAGACCGAGAAGATCACTTCCATCGCCGACTTCCTCGGCGCGCGCTACGGCAAGAGCTTTACCGTCGCCGCCATCGCCACGCTGATCGCCACCATCGGCGCGGTGCCCTATATCGCCCTGCAACTGAAGGCGATCTCCGGTTCGGTCAGCCTGATGGTCGAGCATTATACGGGATCGCCGCCCTCCTTCGATCCGTTCGTCAGCGATATCTCGCTGGTCGTCGCCATGCTGCTGGCGCTGTTTGCGGTGCTGTTCGGGACCCGCCATGCCGACGCCACCGAACACCAAGACGGGCTGGTGCTGGCGGTGGCGGTCGAAACTGTGGTCAAGCTCGCCGCCTTTCTGGCGATCGGCCTGATGGTCACTTTCCTGATCTTTGGCGGCCCCCGCGACATGTTCGCCAAGCTGGCGCAGAATACCCAGGTCCGGCAGGCGATGGGCTACAACACCTCGCTCGCCACCTGGCTGGTGCTGACCGGCCTCAGCGGCTGTGCCATCATCATGCTGCCGCGGCAGTTCTACGTCACCATCGTCGAGAACCGTGGTGAGGCCGAACTGCGCACCGCGACCTGGGTGTTTCCACTCTACCTCGTGGCGATCAACCTGTTCGTGCTGCCGATCGCGTTTGCCGGCCTGTCGCTGGTCGGCACCGGCACCAGCAGCGATCTCTACGTGCTGTCACTGCCTCTGTTCAGCGGCCATGATGTGCTCGCCATGGCCGCCTTCATCGGCGGGCTGTCGGCGGCAACGGCCATGGTGATCGTCGAAAGCGTGGCGCTGTCGATCATGATTTCCAACGACCTCGTCATTCCGCTGTTCGTGCGCCGCCTGCTCAAGACCTCGACCTCGGAGAGTGAGGACTGGTCGACGCTCATCCTCAATGTGCGGCGCGGGGCGATCTTCATCCTGTTGTTTATCGCCTTCCTCTACTACCGCGAGAGCACCAACAGCGCGCGCCTATCATCGATCGGCCTGATGTCCTTCGCGGCGATCGCGCAGTTCGCGCCGGCGCTGGTCGGCGGGCTGATCTGGCGCGGCGCCAATGGCCGGGGGGCAGCGCTCGGCATGGTCGCCGGCATCATCGTCTGGGGCTATACGCTGCTATTGCCGTCACTTGTCGCGCCCGATACCGATATCCTCTTGCACGGGCTGTTCGGCTTCGAGGCGTTGCGACCGCAGGCGCTGTTCGGCACGGTGGCCGAACCACTGAACCACGGCGTGTTGTGGAGCCTGTCGATCAACACGCTGTTTTTCGTCCTTGGCTCGCTGTCGCGCGCGTCGGTGCCGCTGGAACGCATCCAGGCGTCGATCTTCGTGCCAAGGGATGCCGGCCCGATGCCGAGCCTGCGCCGCTTCCGCACCGCCATCACCGTCAACGACCTCAAGGACACGATCGGGCGCTACCTCGGCGTCGAGCGCACCGAGCGCTCGTTCCAGTCGTTCGAGAAGACCAACGGCACCACGCTGCTCGGCAAGGAGCAGGCGAGCATGGACGTCATCCGCTTCTCCGAGCAGCTTTTGGCGAGTGCCGTCGGTTCCTCCTCGGCGCGGCTGATCCTGTCGCTGCTGTTTCGGCGCCATGACCGCGAATCCCGGGATGCCTTCCGCCTGCTCGACGACGCCACCGAGGCGCTGCAGCACAATCGCGACCTCCTGCAGATCGCGCTCGACCAGATGGAGCAAGGCATCACCGTCTTCGATCGCGATTTCCGCCTGATCTGCTGGAACCGCCAGTACCGGGCGCTGTTCGACCTGCCCGACGAGATGGGCCAGGTCGGTGTCTCGCTCGACCAGATCCTGCGCCATCTCGCCGAGCGCGGCGACATCCCCGCCGATCAGCGCGTGACGATGCTCAACCGGCTGACCAGCTTCGTCAGCCCCTGGCAGATGGAGCTGAAGACCAGCGGCCGCATCCTGGAGCTGCGCTCCAACCCGATGCCGGATGGCGGCATCGTCGCCACCTATGCCGACATTTCCGGGCGCGTCGAGCAGGATCTGGCGCTGAAGCGGGCCAATGAATCGCTGGAGCAGCGGGTCAAGACCCGCACCATCGAGTTGACCCGGGTTAATGAGGAGCTGGCGCAGGCGCAGATGCTGGCCGAGGAGGCCAATCTCGGCAAGACGCGCTTCCTCGCCGCCGCCGGCCACGACATCCTGCAGCCGCTGAACGCCGCCCGGCTCTATTGCTCGTCGCTGATCGAGAAGGCCGGCAAGGGTCCAGCCGGCAGGGCCGCGGTCAACATCGAATCCTCGCTGGAATCGGTCGAGACCATTTTGGGCGCCGTGCTCGATATCTCGCGCCTCGACGCCGGTGCGATGAAGCCGGACGATACCGCCTTCAACCTCGACGGATTGCTGCGCCAGATCGGCAATGATTTTCGGCCAATGGCAGCCGAAAAGAAGCTCGGGCTGACCATCATGGCCTCGTCGCTCACCGTGATGACCGACCGCAACTTGTTGCGCCGCCTGATCCAGAATCTGGTCTCCAACGCGATTAAGTACACCCGCCGGGGCCGCATCCTGGTGGGCGTGCGGCGGCGCGGCGAACTGGCGGAAATCCAGGTGATCGACACCGGCATCGGCATCGCCGGCGACAAGCTGAACACCGTCTTCCATGAGTTCACCCGGCTGGATGAAGGCGTGCGCGAAGCCGAGGGCCTCGGTCTCGGCCTGTCCATCGTCGACCGCATCGCTCGCGTGCTCAGGCTCGAAATCCGCATCTTCTCCAATCCTGGCAAAGGCACCCGCTTCTCGGTCATCCTGCCGGTGGCGGCGGTGGCGGTACCGCGGCGCGAGACCGAGAAAACACCAGCACGCGCGGCTTCTTCGCTTGCCGGGCTGACCGTGCTTTGCATCGACAACGACGCGCGTATCCTCGACGGCATGCGGTTGCTGCTCGAAGGCTGGGGGTGCAGCGTCGACACCGCCTCGGGGTCAGGGGATCTTTTGCGGCCCGGCGCACGCCGGCCCGACATCGTGCTTGCCGACTATCACCTCGACGGCGCCACCGGGCTCGATGCGATCAGGACTCTGCGCGCAGCCTACGGCCAGGACTTAGCTTGCGTGCTGGTGACCGCCGACCGTTCCAACGAGGTGCGCGCAGCAGCAAGCGAACTCGACGTCCCGGTGATCAACAAGCCGCTGAAACCGGCGGTGCTGCGCTCGATGATGGCCAGGGTCAGGCCGCTGGCCTCGGCGGCGGAGTGATGCCAAAGAGGCGGGCCGGACAGCGCCGGCGACCTCAGCCGCTGTGGCCCAGACTTTCGAGGTAAGCGCAGAACATGTCGGCCATTGCGTCGGCATAGGTTTCGATCTCGACCGGTGTTCGCGGACTTCCCGAAAAGTCCTTTCCCACCGCGCTGAGTGTGGTGATGATCAGCTCGCCCGCCAAGGTACGGACGGCGTCTGAAGCCTCAGGCAAAGCCTCCCGCATAAATGTCTGGACAGTTCGCTCTCCCGAGACTCTGGCCTCGTGCGCCTCTGGCGCGTCGCGGTAGAGAGGGGCGGCGTCATTGAGCGCGACACGCACCGCAGCCTCTTCGCACTCCGAGCGGATGAAGGCGTGGACAAGGCGACGCAGCCGTTCGAGCGGCGGGCGTTGGTCGTCCTCGAGTATGGTGCGCAGCAGGCCACCCGTCTGCCGCCATTCATCGCTCTGCAGCCGGAACAGGAGTGCCGCCTTGTTGGGGAAATATTGGTAGAGCGAGCCGACGCTGACGCCCGCCTTTTCCGCGACGCGCGTGGTGGTGAAACGCTGTGCGCCTTCGCTCGCCAAAACCTGAACAGCAGCCTCCAAAATCGCCGCGACAAGGTCCGTGGCACGTGCCTGTTTGGGCTGTTTTCGTGAGGAAATCGAAGGACTTGAGCATCCTGTCATGTCTCGGCTCGGCAATGCGAATTGGAAACCTGAAGGATTATTCGTATTTTTCAGCGCAACACAAGAACGCAGTCCTTTTCGACCGGAGACTTTCATGATGACGCTGACCAACGCACCGCTGGCACCCCTGCTTGAGCGCCTGTTCAAGGAAGCCAATGCCACTACCAGTCCGGCCGTGGCTGCGCTTTCGCACGACGAGCGGGCGCGCCTGCTCAACAGCAAGACCGAATATGTCGATTTCTACGGGCGGCTGAAGGACCTCTGGCTGGCGATCTCGCCGGAGACCGGGACGCTGCTCTACATGCTGACGCGCAGCAGCGGCGCGCGTGTCATTGTCGAATTCGGCACCTCGTTCGGCATCTCGACGCTCTATCTTGCCGCGGCACTCAGGGACAATGGCGGTGGCCGCCTGATCACCACCGAATTCGAACCATCCAAGGTGATGCGGGCCAAGGCCAATCTGACCGAGGGCGGCCTTATCGACCTGGTGGAGATCCGTGAGGGCGACGCGCTTGAGACGCTGAGCGCCGACCTGCCCGAAACGATCGACCTGCTACTGCTCGACGGCGCCAAGGCGATCTATCCGGAGATCCTCAGCCTGGTCGAGAGCCGCTTGAGGCCAGGCGCACTGATCATTGCCGACAACGCCGATTTCTCTCCCGAATATCTGCAACGGGTGCGCTCGCCGGCATCGGGCTACATGTCCACGCCGTTTGGCGAGGACGTCGAACTGTCCGTGCGGCTCGGCTGAAGCCGGTCCCATCGCCGCATGGGATTCAACCACGCGGCTCAACCTCCATGTCGCTCCAGGGCGACCGTAGGCGTTTACGTCAACCAACGCGCAATCTTCCGGCCGTCGACGACAGTCGGGCCTCCATGCGCAGGTGACGTCATGATCAAAACACTCTTTTCCTCCTGGCGCGCTGCCCCGCGCCCAGCCCTGTTGGGGCTTCTGCTCTTCTTCTGTGCCGGTTTCGCCGATGGCGCATTGATGCCTTTCTTTCCGCTCTGGGCGAGCAGCGAGGCCGGCATTCCTGTCGGCGCGATCGGCCTGCTGTTCGGCTGCTATGCCGGCGGCGAACTTCTGGCGGCGCCACTGATCGGCGGCATCGCCGACCGCGTCGGCCGGCGGCCGGTGGTGATCGCCTCGTCGCTCGGCGTCGGGGCCGGCTTCCTGGCCCTGTTCTTCGTGCATGGTGTCGTCATTACCGCGATCGTGCTGCTGTTGACCGGCATGTGCGAGTCGGTGCTTCACCCGACGATCCTCACCGCGATCGCCGATGTGACCGCGCCATCCGCCCATCCCCGCTGGTTCAGCCTGGCGCGCGTGAGTTCAAGCGCGGGGCAGATTCTCGGACCGGCCTGCGGCGCCCTGTTGGCGCTCGTGTCGCTGCGCAGCGTGTTTCTTGCCGGCGGTACCATGCTTGTGCTGGGCGGGATCGTGATGCTCTTCGCCCTCAACGAGACGATCGGCATCGGCCGCGCCACCGGCGACGATCGCCATGACGGCGAGGCCGATGAAGAGGAAGAAGGCCTGTCCGCGCTGCTGCCGGCCTTTCGCGACGGCCGGTTGGCGAGGCTGCTGCTCTGGGTCGTGCTGTTCGAGGTCGCCGGCAACTGGATCGAGGCGGTGATCCCGCTTTATGCGCATGATGCCGGGACCCTGACACCGTCAGGCGTCGGCGCGCTGTTCGCCTACGCCGCCGCGCTGACGGTCGGCCTGCAGATGCTGGTCAGCCGCATGGTCGAGGCACGGTCCGCTCTGTGGCTGACGGTCGGTGCGGGCATTGCGACGATACTCGCCTTTGCGCTGCTGGCCGCCTCGCCTGCGATGCTGATGCTGATCGGCGCGGTCAGCCTGTGCTCGATCGCGCAGATGCTGGTCGGACCGCTGGTGCCGACCGCCGTCAATGCGCTGGCGCCACCCGCACGACGCGCCTCCTACATGGCGGCTTCGTCGGTGGCGGTCGACCTCAAGGACTCGCTGGGGCCCTCGATCGGCACGGCGCTTTACGCGCTGGCACCGCGCCTGCCCTGGATCGCTGGCATTCCGCTAGTGGCGATCGCATCGCTCGGCCTTGGCGCCGCGATCGGCCGGGCGCAGTTGCCCGGAAGCGAATCCAATCAGGATCGGAGTGCGGGTGCGGAAGCAATCGACTCCGAGGAGGTGCCCGCAGCCTGGTCGCCAAATCCGGCAGCTGAATAGCGGTGAGCGCCGGGATTCCGGCGCTCAGTGCGCTGGCTGCAACGGATCACTGCCGATCTTGGACAAAAGAATCACCGCCTGGGTGCGGCTGTCGACGCCGAGCTTCTGCAGGACGGCCGAAACATGCGCCTTGATGGTGGCCTCGGAGACGCCGAGCTCATAGGCGATCTGCTTGTTGAGCAGGCCTTCGGCCAGCATGCCGAGCACGCGGGTCTGCTGCGGCGTCAGCGCCTGCAGCCTTTTGATCAGGTCCGATATTTCGGGATCGCGTTCGACGCCGAGATCGACACCGACGGGCGCGGCGATGTCGCCGGCGAGCACCGATTGCACGGCGTTGCGGATTTCCTCCATGCTCGCCGATTTGGAGATAAAGCCGGAGGCGCCAAGATCGAGCGCACGCCTGATGGTCACCGGATCGTCATGCGCCGACACCACGATAAGCGGCACCGCCGGATGGATGCCGCGCAGCGAGATCAGGCCGGAGAGGCCGCTGGCGCCTGGCATCGACAGGTCGAGCAGCACCAGATCGACATCCTCATTGGCCACGACCAGCGCCTTGGCGCTTTCGAAATCGCCGGCCTCGTGGATGGCGGCGACATTGCCGATGCCGGCAAGCGCCTCACGCAGAGCACCGCGAAACAGCGGATGATCGTCGGCGATGACGAAAGAATAGCCTGACGGCAAATGTCCCTCCCCGAATCCCGTCGATGATTTTTAAGCTTTTCGGGACCAGTCGGACGATTATGAGAGGCTGCGCGCTGTTTTCAAGCGGCAAAACCAGCGCGCCGCGTTTTCCCTTGTCTACAGCGCTCAGGTCTTCTGCGAATTCAGCTGGGCGCCGCCGCCATTGTCCTTGTCCATATCCTTGACGATGCCCATGAAGCCCTTCAGGAAGCGCTCCATGTAGCTCATCGTCTTGTTGAAATCCTCCTCGCTCGGCAGCTTCGATTCCAGCCGGGCGGAGAGCGAATTCTCCAGTTTGGTGACGCGTTCGTCCATTGCCTTCATCGAGGTTTGCAGGCGGTCGATTTCGTCCTGAAAAGCGGCGCGTTCGTCGGCTGCCACCTTGCAGACGAGCTGACCGGAACGTTCCTCGCAGATCGACATCGCGCCGGTCTGCGTGTCCATGCGGACATAGCCGTTGGCGGATTTTTCCAGCCGGTAGCGGTCGGTTTCTTCCGAATAGGCTGACACCGCGACCAGTGAAACGAGCGCGGCGGGGATCAAGATGTGTTGCAGACGCATGTTGTCCTCCATGGCCAAGGCCTGAAATATCGCATGTTTGCGCCGGAAATGGGGAAGACCCTTGGCGTGGCCTTTCCCGCGTGGCTGGTTCGGACTATAGCGCAACCATGTCTCAGTTTATCTACAAGATAACCCCGCAAGCGCCTTGGCGCGAGGCCGAAGCCAGTGGCCGCTTCACCGGCGCGCCGATCGACGTCGCCGACGGCTTCATCCATTTCTCCACGGCAGCGCAGGTCCGGGAAACCGCGGCAAAGCATTTTTCCGGCCAGAGCGACCTTCTGCTGGTCGCCATCGACGGCGCCAGCCTGGGCGACGCCCTGAAATACGAGGTTTCGCGCGGCGGCGCACTGTTTCCGCATCTTTACGGCGTGCTGGAGCTGAAATCCGTCACATGGGTGCGACCGCTGCCGCTCGGCGCCGATGGCACGCACCTCTTCCCGGCACTGGAGGCCGAATGAGTCTGTTCGACCGGCTTGGCCAAAAACTGCTGTTCACATTCGATCCGGAAACCGCGCATGGCATGTCGATCGCGGCGCTGCGCTGCGGCCTGCCGGTCGGCGCGCGGACGGTGCGCGACACCAGGCTGAAGGTCAGCCTTTGCGGCCTCGATTTCCCCAACCCGCTCGGCATGGCGGCCGGCTACGACAAGAACGCCGAGGTGCCGGACGCGCTGCTTGGCCTCGGCTTCGGCTTTGCCGAGGTCGGCACGGTCACGCCGCTTCCGCAGGCCGGCAAT
This sequence comes from Mesorhizobium sp. P3_A9, assembly GCF_056402975.1. Lineage (NCBI taxonomy): Bacteria > Pseudomonadati > Pseudomonadota > Alphaproteobacteria > Hyphomicrobiales > Phyllobacteriaceae > Mesorhizobium > Mesorhizobium sp. P3_A9. Next base: position 22,987 of record NZ_JBFUGJ010000038.1, read on the forward strand.
CCGAAGCCGCGCATCTTCCGGCTGACGGCGGATGAAGCGGTGATCAACCGGCTGGGCTTCAACAATGAAGGCCATGCGGCGGCCGAAAAACGCCTCGCCGTACGCAAGGGGCGCGCTGGCATCGTCGGCGTCAACATCGGCGCCAACAAGGACAGTGCTGATCGCATCGGCGACTATGAGCGCGGCGTCACCCGCCTTGCATCCTATGCCAGCTATCTGACGGTCAACATCTCCTCGCCCAACACGCCCGGCCTGCGCAACATGCAGGCGCGCGAGCAGCTCGGCGAGCTTTTGTCACGGGTCATGGCCGCGCGTGCATCAGCCGCGGCCGAGCCGCCGGTCTTCCTCAAGATCGCGCCGGATCTAGTGGAGGCCGAGTTGCAAGACATCGCCGCCGAGGTCGTTGAAAAACGGATCGACGGCGTCATCGTCTCCAATACCACCATTTCGCGGCCCCCATTGTGCAGCGGCGACGCGGCGCGCGAAACCGGCGGGCTTTCGGGAAAACCGCTGTTCGACCGCTCGACCATCGTGCTGGCGAAGATGCGCAAGCTGCTCGGGCCGGATATCGCCATCATCGGCGTCGGCGGCGTCGATTCCACAGAAACGGCGCTGGAGAAGATCCGCGCGGGTGCCGATCTGGTGCAGCTTTACACAAGTATGATCTATGCCGGACCGGCCCTGCCAGGCCGCATTGTCGCAGGGATGGCGCGATTTGTCGAAACGGAGCGGCTGAAGTCAATTCGCGAACTGCGCGATAGTGGCGTTGATCGATGGGCTGCCAAGCCGCTCTAGCAACCGCCTGATATCAACGGAGTTGTGTGATCCGCGCCCGATCCAAGGCTTCCAGTCGATAAATATCAAGAAGATCGACCATATCCTCGATTGATAGTGGCCAAATATTCGGCAAAATTCGCTCAGTTGGCATCTGAGGCTTACCAGTCCCGGCTTTGGCTTCCAGCCTGTAGCCGATGATTTGCGCGCGGTGCTGTTTGCGGACATAAAAGCCTTGGACATCCCGCCATGCGATTTTCCTCGGCACTCGAACACGGCCACCGTCCAGTGTAAAACCAGTTTCGTCGAGCACCAAGACATGCGGGCGAACAAGAAACCGAGCGAGAATCAGTGAATAGTACCCGAATACCGCTATGGCGAGCCATCCTCCGCCTATCTGCTTGAATGCAGAGAACGATTCTGGGTCCGTCACTGGAATTCGGACCATAAGAATTCCTGCACAAACAAAAGCAATGCCAGGGAGCATATTGAGGAAGTATTTTCTTCTTGATCCCCTTATGACCCTTGGCCTGATTGGTTCAAACCTGTTTCCCATTGCCGCCCCGGCATTCTGTCTACCCCGACGACTGGAAGAGTAGCGCGCTCCAAAGCTGCTATCCATGCTGGCGCAAATCAAAATGCCGTGCGCACCCGCAGCTGCAGAATGGCCAACAGGCTGAAGCCGCGCGCCAGCAGGAAAACGTGCAGCGCCGCCCACAGGCCGTGATTGCCGAAGGCCGGCGCCAGCGTCAGCAACGCGACAGCGAAGACCAGGAACGACAGCAGCATCATGTTGCGCATGTCGCGTGACCAGGTGGCGCCGATGAAGACGCCGTCCATCTGGAACGCCAGCACGCCGCTCAGCGCGGTGAATGCCGCCCAGGGCAAATAGATGTCGGCCACCGAGCGCACCTCCTGCGATGTCGTGACGACGGCGACCAGATTGGCGCCGGCCAAGAGCAGCACCAGGGTTGCGGCGCCAGCCAGCCCGAAACCCCAGAACAGGGTCAGCCGCACCGCCTGCCGGAAGGCCTGCTCGGCACGCGCGCCGACGGCACGGCCCGCGAGTTGTTCGGCGGCGGTGGCAAAACCGTCGAGGAAATAGCCGGCGACGAGGAAGAAGTTCATCAACACCGCATTGGCGGCGAGCGTCACCGTGCCGAACTGCGCGCCCTGGCGGGTGAACAGCGCGAAGGCGGCGAGCAGCGAAAACGAGCGGATCATGATGTCGCGGTTGAGCGACAGCATGCGAAGGAAGGCGCTCATGTCGAGCAGGCGATGGCGCGGCAAGGATGGGGTCGAGCGGAAGCGCAGCACGACGATGGCGAGACCCAGCAGCATGGCCAGGAATTCGCCCGTCACGGTCGCCCAGGCGACGCCGGCAACGCCCCAGCCGAGCTTCAGGCCAAGCAGGAAGCAGAGCGCGATGTTGATGCCGTTGAGCACCAGCTGCAGCACAAGTCCAAGCCCGCCCTCGCCGCGCCCCAGTACATAGCCGAGGATCGCGTAGTTGATCAGCGAGAAGGGTGCGGCAAGCAGCCTGATCCTGATGTAGATGCCCATTGCCTCGCTGACACGCGGTTCGGCGCCCATGAACCACTGGCCACCGACGGCGATCAGGGGTGAAAGCGCCGCCAGGACAATGCCGGCAATGACCGCGATCAGCACGGCGCGCCAGAACACCGCTTGTTCCTCGAGCGCATCACCACGGCCGAAAGCCTGGGCGACGAGACCGGTGGTGCCGGAGCGCAGGAAGTTGAAGCTGGTGAAGACGACGTCAAAGATCAACGCGCCCGCCGCCAGGCCGCCAAGCAGTGCCGCGTCGCCAAAGTGCCCGATCACCGCCGTGTCGACAAGGCCGAGCATCGGCGTCGTCAGATAGGCGAGCGTCATCGGCACCGCTATGGCGAGCACGGAACGGTTGGTGACGACGAAAGGTCTCGCGTCGGCTGGGATTGCACCCTTGTCCAAGGGATTGCTGCCTTGCTGATTGCGGCTTGATCGAAGAGCCGATGTGCCCCATTTTCCGGCCACCGCGCAATCATTCTTGCCGCGATGGCCAACCGAAATCCCGGTCTGGCGCGAGTCCGCCGGATCCCGTTCATGCCCCTGCATATCGTCCACCACCCCGACTACGACGCCGGCTTTGCCACCAACCACCGCTTCCCGATGAGCAAGTATCCGTTGCTGATGGAGGCCTTGCGCGCACGCGGCCTGGCCAGGCCCGGGGCGCTCAACACAGCGGAACCCGCGCCGGCGTCATGGCTGAAGCTTGCCCATGCGGCCGACTATGTCGATCAGGTCATCGGCTGTTGCGTGCCGGAAAAAATCGAACGCGAGATCGGCTTTCCGGTCGGCCCTCGCGTTTCGCTGCGCGCGCAGCTTGCCGCCGGCGGCACGATACTGGCGGCGCGCCTTGCCTTGCGCCACGGCATTGCCTGCAACACCGCCGGCGGCAGCCATCATGCGCGGCGCGCGCAAGGTGCCGGCTTTTGCACCTTCAACGACGTCGCCGTCGCCTCGCTGGTGCTGCTCGCCGAGAGTGCCGCACAAAACATCCTGGTCGTCGATCTCGACGTGCATCAGGGCGACGGCACTGCGGACATTCTGAGCGAGGAGCCACGCGTGTTCACCTTCTCCATGCATGGCGACCGCAACTACCCCGTGCGCAAGATCGCCTCCGACCTCGACATCGCGCTGCCCGACGGCACGGGCGATGCCGCCTATCTCGAGAGGCTGGCCGCCATCCTGCCGGAACTGTCGGCCCGGGCGCATTGGGACATCGTTTTCTACAATGCGGGCGTCGACGTCCATGCCGAGGACCGGCTTGGCAGGCTGGCGCTTTCCAACGATGGCCTGCGCGCCCGCGATACGATGGTGATCGATCGTTTCCGCGCGATCGGCATTCCCGTCTGCGGCGTCATCGGCGGCGGCTATTCCACGGATGTGCCGACACTTGCCGCGCGGCACGCCATCCTGTTCGAGGTCGCCTCAAGCTACGCCTAAAAGGTCATTTCCGGTAGTTGGCGATCCTGAGCAGGATGAAGGCCGGCACGACGATCGCGGCACCCAGCAGGATGTAACCGAGGAAGCGGTCGATGGCGTGGAAGCCCAGATTCCACAGGTCGATGAAGAACCTCTGGATGCTGTAGAACACATCCATCGGCGACCAGCCGAAGGCATTCATGACAAGGCCGACGAGGAACGACACCACCAGCAGCTTCAGGATCACCCTGAATGGCGAGTCGCCGAGAAAGCGCGTCAGTGCGGACAAGGCCGTCTCCCGATTGAGATGCCCGGACTCATGGGCACGATCCAGAGATACGTGCTTGGCGGCAAACCATCAAGCCGGCACGGTCTGTCCGTGGAATGCACAGAGTTCGAGACTCCGGGCTTGCGAAGGTTCGCAATTCTTAAATATCGGTAAACAAGATCATTTTAATTTATTGAAAATAAAGCACAAAATCGTCATTCTCGAATTTTGCGCAATGTGCGTGCAATTTTCACCTGCAAGACAGTCGGCGTCTTTCAGGTGACTGGTTGCCCGGCGCTCCGACCCTCCTACCACAGCTGGCGAACGCCAGTTTCAGGACCGTGCAACCATCCCTGAAAGACACCAAATCGGAGCCCGACCGCCCCAACGGTCAGGCTCCCCGGGAATTAACCTGCGTACCGATTTGCCGGATGCGCGTTTGTGTTGGAGTAATGCTCGTGTCCTCTCAAGCAAAGATCGTCCTGACGGCGGCTGTCCTTGGCATCTGCCTTCTCGGGCCGGCGATGGCCGCCGACCTTTCACCGACCTACAATGATCCCCCCGCCTTCCAGTGGAGCGGCGCCTATGTCGGCGTCCATGGCGGCACGGCGTTCACAAGGATGCCCAATCCGTTCGCCGATCGAAATGGCTTCAGCGGCGGCGTTCAGGCCGGCTACAACCAGCAGATGGGTCCGGCGGTCCTCGGCGCCGAGATCGAAGGCTCCTATCTGGGCGGCGCAGAACATGACGTCCATGGTGGCAAGATCAAGGAGAAATGGCGTGGTGCCGCCAAGGCCAAGGCAGGCGTGAGCTTCGACCAGACGCTGCTGTTTGGAACCGGCGGCGTTGCGCTGACCAAATTCGACAAGGGCGACAATGTCACCAGCGCGGATGGATGGAAGGTGGGCTATCTGCTGGGCGCCGGCATCGAGCAGGGCTTTGCCGGCGGACTGTCCGCCAAGGTCGAGTACGACTATGTCCGCACCCCTGGCGTCGAGACGACATCGGCCCTTGGCACGTCCAAGACGACGATCGGCAGCCATGAGCTGAAGGCCGGCATCAACTACCGGTTCTAGAGCAGGTCGATCGGATTGCGCGATGCCCGCCGGCATCGCGCAATCCTGCGTTCCGGCAATACCCGAGGCGGCGGTCGGCTTTTTCCGTAACGGACCCAGTTCCCGCGGCTCTTCGCAATGTCGATGCAATCTTCGCGATCTAGGTCCCGCACGTGAATTTTCATGACGGGAATCTGCTCCGATATGTCCAGATATGGCGCCGGCCTCCTCATACGGGGCGCGAAGATAGTGTTCGTCGCGCTCGCGCTCGGGGGCTGTGCCTCCGACATCATGAAGAACTATGTCGGACAGCCGGTCGAATCGGTCATTCTGGATTACGGCCCGCCAACCGCTGTCGTCGATCTCGGCCAGGGCGAACGCGCCTATCAGTGGCGCAAGGTATCGACGTCGGCGGTTCCCGGGACATCGAGCGGCGAGGTTCGCCATACAAAACACGGAACCGTCTATGAAGAGACCGAGACGCCCGGCTATATCGAGCGTCAGGAATGCTTCTACACATTCTACGCCCGCGCTTCCGGCAGCCGCTGGTTCATCACCAATTTCCGCCAGCCGAAGCTGGAATGCGAATGAATTGCCGCGGCCGCAGACCGGCTGCGGATAAAGGAGAATATTCATGCGCGTCCTGTTGATCGAGGACGAACCGGAAATGGCCTCCGTGCTGAAGGCCGCTCTCGAGCGTCTGGACATCATCGTCGACCATGCCGCGACATTGGCCGATGCCGAGGCGATGGCCCGCCTGGGCTATCACGACGCGGTGGTGCTGGACCGCCGGCTGCCGGATGGCGACGGCCTCAGCCTCATACCGCGCCTGCGTGCCTTGCACCTGGATGTGCCTGTCATCGCGCTGACGGCGATGAGCGGGTTGGACGACCGTGTCGCCGGGCTCGATGCCGGCGCCGACGATTATATGGTCAAGCCCTTCGCCACGGTGGAACTCGTCGCGCGACTTCATGCCTTGCACCGGCGCTCGTTCACATCGCGCGCCAACCAGACGATGGTCGGCCGCCTCACCTATGATTTCCGCCACCGCGAGGCGCTGGTCGAGGAACAGGCGCTCGATCTGCCGCGGCGCGAAAGGCTGGTGCTCGAAACGCTGATCCGCAGGCCGGGGCGGACCATCATGCGCAGCGCGCTGGAGGAAGCCGTCTACGCACTGGACGACGAGATCGGCTCCAATGCGCTCGATGCGCATATTTCGCGGCTGCGCCGCAAGCTCGACGATGTCGCCGCCGGCATCGAGATCCGGGCGATCCGCAACCTTGGCTACCTCTTGCGGGCGGCCTCGTGAAGAAGGTCCGCACACGCTCGCTGCAATGGATCCTCGTCCGGCGGCTGATCCTGCTGCAGGCGGCGACGCTGCTGATCTTCATCGTGCTTTGCGCGGCGGCACTTTGGATCGCCAATCCGCGCCTTTTGATCGACAACGAGGCGGCCGTTGCCGCCATCAAGGAAGCGGTTGGCCGTGACGGCAACGGCAGACTGATCGTCCATGAGACCGAGGGGCTTGCCAGCTTTCGCGAGGGCTTCCCCAACGTCTGGTACATTGTTCGTGACGGCAACGGCCAGAGCGTGCGCTTCGGTAATGTGCCTGACGTCTACGCCAGGAATTTTGGCGACTTGCTGGGCGAGGCCGATCACGCCACCATCGGATTTTCCGAAGATGATTTGAGGCCGGAGGCCTATCTCGAAAAAGCCGCGACCAGGGCCGGCACGGTACAAATCATCGCCGGGACGCGGTCGTCGCGAGAAACCGAGGGCCTTGAGCTCAGCATTTCGGCTACTGTCGACGTCGCCAGGAATCCCGACGGCAGCAGGAACTGGGAGAAGGCACTCCCCGCGCTTGCGGTCATCATCCTCATCCTGTTGTTGCCGATCGTCCTGGTCATGGGAACCACGACCCTGGTGACGACTCCGGCGGTGGTGCGCCGCTCCTTCGCCGGCCTTGTCGAAACGGTCCGCCAGGCGGCGCGTATCGACATCGGCACCCGCGCCATGCAATTGCCGGTCAAGCAGGTGCCCCAGGAAATCGCGCCGCTGGTGCATGCCTTCAACGAGGCGCTCGCCCGCCTCGCCCAGGGTTACGACCGCCACAATCGCTTCCTCACCGACGCGGCGCATGAATTGCGCACGCCGATCGCCATCCTGCGCACACGCGCGGAACTGCTGAAGCAGGAGCCGCAGAGCGTGCGCCTGCTGCATGACATCGAGCGTCTGTCGCATCTTGCCCAGCAACTGCTCGACCATCAGTTGCTCGACCGGCCGTCGGACCAGCGCCAGATCATCGATCTCGACGATCTCGCCAGCCGGGTCGCCGCCGATTTCGCCCCATTGGCCATCGAGGCCGGTTACGACCTCGCCTTCGAGCCTGCACCCGGCAAGGCCCAGGTGGAGGTCAATGTCCTGCAGATCGAGCGCGCGCTCGCCAACCTCGTGCGCAACGCAATCGAGCATGGCGGCGGCAGCGGCACGATCACGATCGCCATCGACGGGGCCGGCGGCGTCGAGGTGCGCGACGAAGGCCCGGGCATTCCCGCTGAAGAGCATGAGAATGTCTTCGAGCCCTTTTACCGCTTGCTGCCGCAGTCGCGCGGGGCGGGGCTGGGACTGAACCTCGCCCGACAGATCGCGCTGCTGCATGACGGAACGATCCGCATCCTGACGGGCTCATGGCGCGGCGCCCGCATCCGCATGGAGCTGCCGGTGCGTTCGTGACAGTGCCCGGCCCACGGCGTCGGCCGGCCGATGACGCCGCGTCGATCCCTGGCTTATCTGTTTTCTAACCAATTGCCGCTATTGCCATTCCAGGAGCGGGAGCCAGGCTTTGGTGGGAACGGGAAAAATCGGCGCGCACCGCGCAATCGCCCTGTCGGTCGTGGTGCCATGCTATAATGAGCGCGACGGCGTGGCCGAGCTTCACCGACGCGTCAGCGCCGTGTGCCTCGAGCAAAGCCCTTCCTACGAGATCGTCCTTGTCATCGACGGAGCGACCGACGGCACCCGCGAGGCTATCTTCGAACTGGCCGAAAAGGACGACCATGTCGTCGCCATCGACCTTGCCCGCAATTACGGCCACCAGATCGCCTTAAGCGCGGGGCTGGAGTTCTGCCGCGGCGAGCGCATTCTCATTCTTGACGCCGACCTCCAGGACCCGCCCGAACTGCTTGGTGCGATGATGGCGAAGATGGATGAAGGTTTCGATGTCGTCTACGGCCAGAGGGTGAAGCGCGACGGCGAAAGCTGGTTCAAGCGGGCTTCCGCCTCGATGTTCTACCGCTTGCTCGGCCGGATGGTCGATGTCGAGATCGCACCGGACTCCGGAGACTTCCGGCTGATGAGCCGCCGTGCGCTCGACCATCTGAACGCGATGCCCGAGCGCTACAGGTTCATTCGCGGCATGGTGAGCTGGATCGGGCTCAGGCAGGTCGCCTTCCCCTATGAAAGGCACCGGCGCTTTGCCGGCACCACCCACTACCCGCTGAAGAAGATGGTTCTTCTGGCGGTCGACGCGATGACCAGCTTTTCGATCGTGCCGTTGCGGTTTGCCTCGCTGCTGGGGATGATGTTCGGCCTGCTCGGACTGGTCGTGCTCGGCTATACGCTGTTCGAATGGTCCAGGGGCAACGTGGTTCCCGGCTGGACGAGCCTTGCCGCGATCATGCTGATCATGGGCAGTGTCCAGCTTCTGGTGCTTGGCATCTTCGGCGAGTATCTCGGCCGCATGTACATGGAGACGAAGCGGCGGCCGCTCTATTTCGTCAACGAGATCGTTGCGCGCGACCGGCCAGCCAAGGACAGCGACCTGCCCGTCCATCGCCTGCAGGAGATGGCGAAAAGAGCCGCGCGTGGCTGAGGCAAAGGTCGACCAGATGCAACGGGAACGGCGTGGGCAGGATGCGGTCGGCTCTTCCGTCTGATGTCTCGCGGATGCTGCGCTTCGGCGCCGTCGGGCTTCTCAACACGGCGCTTGGCTATACGCTGGTCCTGGCCGGGTTGGCGGTGGGCCTCGGCGACATCGTTTCCAATGCGGCTGGCTATGCCGGGGGCCTTACGCTTGGCTTCTTCCTCAATCGCCAATGGACGTTCGGACGTGCCGGCGGCTTTCGCCCCGGCGCGGTCACTCGATACGCGATCACCTTCGTCGTCGCCTATGGCGCCAATCTGGGCGTCGTGATCGCCGCCATGTCTGCCGGCTTCATCGAGAACCCGTTTGTCCATCTGGCGGGAAACTGCCTCTACTCGGTCATTTTCTATCTCGGCTCGTCCCGTTTCGTCTTCGTCGGCGGCGCGGATGATGCTGTGGCCGCAACGAACGCGAAATGGCCCGGAGCGGTAACATGAACCAGGCC
>NZ_JBFUGJ010000039.1:0-31588 GCF_056402975.1 Mesorhizobium sp. P3_A9
GCCGAGAACATCTATCTCGGCCGCGAGCCCAAGGCGCGGTTTGGCGGCATCGATTTCCGTGCCATGAACCGCGCCGCGCAGAAGCTTCTGGACGACCTCGAATTCGACATTCGAGCCACCCAGTACATGATGAACCTCTCGGTCGCGCAGATGCAGCTGGTCGAGATCGCCAAGGCGCTCAGCCACGACGCCGAGGTCATCTTCATGGACGAGCCGACCTCGGCGATCGGCGAGCGGGAGGCGCAGCATCTGTTCGCCGCGATTGGCCGCCTGCAAAGACAGGGCCGCGGCATCGTCTACGTGTCGCACCGCCTGTCGGAAATATTCCAGGTCGCCGATTCCTACACGGTCTTCCGGGACGGTTCCTATGTCGGTAGCGGGGCGCTTGCCGAGATCGACCGGCCCGGCCTGATCCGCATGATCGTCGGCCGTGAGCTGTCCGAGGAATACGTCAAGACCAACACGCCGACCGAGGAAATCGGACTCGAAATTGCCGGGCTGAGCTGCCCGAACAAGATCGAGGACATCTCCTTTTCAGCCCGCAAGGGCGAGATCTTCGGCATTTACGGGCTGATGGGGGCTGGGCGGACGGAAATCTTCAATTGCCTGTTCGGGCTCGACAGGCCTTCGGCTGGAACCATCGCCATCGACGGAAAACCGGTCGCCATCTCGAAGCCAGCGGATGCGATGGCGCATGGTCTGGCGCTGGTCACCGAGGATCGCAAGCTGACCGGCCTCAATCTTTCCGATTCCGTGCGCGCCAACATCTGCATGGCCAGCCTGCCCGAGATGAGCCCGGCCTTTGCCATGGACCGGCCGCGCGAGGCGGAAGCGAGCCGCCGGATGCGGGAGCGATTTCAGATCAAGGCGGCGCGCGACACCATGCCGGTCTCCAGCCTGTCAGGCGGCAACCAGCAGAAGGTGGTGCTCGGCAAGTGGTTCCTGCGCAACCCGAAGGTGCTGCTGCTGGACGAGCCTACCCGTGGCGTCGATGTCGGCGCCAAGCGTGAAATTTACCGGATCATCTGCGACTTCGCCGCCGCCGGCGGCACGGTGGTGATGATCTCTTCCGAGATCGATGAAGTTCTCGGGATTTCGGACCGGATCATGGTGATGCGGGCCGGCAGAAGCGCCGGAATCTTCAGGCGGGAGGAAACGGATGCGCAATCACTCGTCCACCTATCGACCTGAACAGGGTTCGGCGGCAAAGGAGCCAGGAATGTCGGTTGGCGACAAGAAGACGATGCAAGGCTGGCTCGGTTCCGAGCAGCGCCGGCTGCTGATCCAGGAGTACGGCATCTTCCTTGCCTTCCTGATCCTGGTGGCGGTGCTCTCGGTCTCCAACGAGTTCTTCCTGACCGCCGGCAACATCTCCAACGTGCTGCTGCAGACATCGATCAACGGTGTCCTGGCCATCGGCATGACTTTCGTCATCCTGACCCGCGGCATCGATCTCTCGGTCGGCTCCGTCGTCGCGCTCGCGGGTATCGTCAGCGCCAGTTTCATGACCACTTCGGCGACCGCCGGCATCGCCGGCGCGCCCTATCCGGTTGCCTTGGGCCTCGCTATCGGCCTTCTGGTCGGCATTGCCTGCGGCGCGATTTCGGGCCTCATCGTGTCGCGCTTCTCGGTGCCGGCCTTCGTGACGACGCTCGGCATGCTTTCGGCGGCGCGCGGCATGACCCTCATCTATGGCGGCGGCCGTCCGGTTCCCGCGCTGACGCCGGCTTTCCGCTGGATCGGCACCGGCGACGTCTTCGGCATACCCGCGCCGGTCTTCATTCTTGCCGTCGTGTTCGCCGTGTCGTGGTGGATCCTCAACCGGACGCGTTTTGGCCGCTACATCTATGCCGTCGGCGGCAACCCGCACGCGGCCCGGACCTCGGGCATCAACATCACCCGCATCCAGTTCCTCGTCTATATCATTTCCGGCGGCCTTGCCGGCTTCGCCGGGATGCTGCTCAGCGCCCGCACCGGATCCGCGCTCCCCCAGGCCGGGATTGCCTATGAGCTCGACGCGATCGCGGCGGTGGTGATTGGCGGAACCAGCCTGTCGGGAGGCGTCGGCCGGGTGACCGGCACGCTGATCGGCGCGCTGATCATCGGCGTCATGAACAACGGCCTCGATCTGATGGGCATCCAATCCTACTACCAGCAGGTCCTCAAGGGCGCCTTGATCGTCGGCGCCGTGATGCTCGACCAGAAGCGAAACTACGGGGCCTAGGCCCCTTTCCGGTACCGGACCCGCGTCAGCGCGTCCGCTGCAAGGCGAACCATGTCGGTCGCTCACTCAAGGTGGAGGTAACGAAATGAAAAGATGGATGATCGCGCTCGCATCCGCGACCGCACTGCTGGCCGCGCCGGCCATGGCACAGGACAAGATCAAGATCGGCGCCGCGCCCTACGGGCTGAATGCCGAGTTCATGCAGATCTGGGTGGCCGCGCTGCAGGACCATCCCGCCGTCAAGAGCGGCGAGGTCGAACTGACGGTGTTCGACGGCCGTTATGACGCGCTGGTGCAGCAGGACCAGTTCAAGACGATGGTCACGCAGAAATACAACGCGATCATCTTTGCGCCGATCGACGTCGACGCGGGCGCTGCCGCCGTGCAGGCCGCCGCCGACGCCGGCATTCCGGTCATCGGCTCGAACACCCGCGTCCATTCCGATCTTCTGACCTCCTATGTCGGATCGGACGACACGATCTCTGGCTACATGGAAGCCAAGACCGTGCTCGACAAGATCGGCTGCAAGGGCAATGTGGTCATCCTCGAAGGTCCCGTCGGCCAGTCCGCGCAGATCTCGCGCCTGGAAGGCAATAAGAAGGCGCTGGCCGAATGCCCCGACGTCAAGGTGCTCGAGGACCAGACGGCAAACTGGTCGCGCGCCGAGGCCCAGACGCTGATGGAGAATTGGCTCACCGCTCACCCGAACCAGATCAATGGCGTGATCGGCCAGAACGACGAGATGGCGCTCGGCGCCATCGAGGCGATCAAGGCAGCCAAACTTGACGTGAAGAGCTTCTCCATTGCCGGCATCGACGGCATCACCGACGCGCTGCATGCCGTCAAGAACGGCGACATGACCTCGATCCTGCAGGATGCGCGCGCCCAGGCGCAAGGTGCGCTCGATCTTGCCATCCTCAATGCCAAGAAGGGTGACTACAAGCCGCAGTCCGACATCTGGGAGACCTACAAGGACATGCCCTGGAAGGACGGCAAGGAGAAGCTCTACAATGTACCGTGGACGCCGGTGACGGCTGACAATGTCGACAAGCTGCTTGCGACGCGCAAGTGATCCAGCCGCGGGGTGGGCTTTGCGGCCCGCCCCGCATTCCGTCAGGCCGAGAAGAGAACCATGACCGAAACAATAGATGTTGATCTCAATTTTTCGCTGGGCGGCAAGGTCGCCCTGGTCACCGGCGGCGCGTCGGGCATCGGCAGCGCCATCGCATCGGCATTCGCCGCAAAGGGCGCAATTGTCGGGGTGATCGATATCAATGAAGCGGTTGCGCAGGCGAAAGCCGCCGAACTCGGCAATGGCGCGAAGGCCTTCGTGTGCGACGTGTCCAGCACGCAATCCGTGGACGCCGTGTTCGCTTCGGCGCTGGCGGCATTCGGCGATATCGACATCGTCGTCAACAGCGCCGGCGTCGTCATGCTTGCTCCTGCCGAGGAACTTAGCCTCGACGCCTGGGACAAGACTATCGCCATCAATCTCAAGGGAACGTTCCTGATTTCGCAGGCTGCCGGGCGCGCCATGATCAAGGCCGGCAAGGGCGGCAAGATCATCAACATGGCCTCGCAGGCCGGCACCGTGGCGATCGACCAGCACGCCGCCTATTGCGCCTCGAAATTCGGCGTCATCGGCCTGTCCAGGACGCTTGCCGCCGAATGGGGCAGGCACGGCATCACGGTCAACACGATCTCGCCGACCGTGGTTCTGACCGAGCTCGGCAAGAAGGCCTGGGACGGGCCGCGCGGCGAGGCGCTGAAGCTGCGCATTCCGACCGGCCGCTTCGCCTTCCCGCAGGAAATCGCCGCCGCTGCCGTGTTCCTGGCCTCGAACGGCGCCGACATGATCAACGGCGCCGACCTTTTGGTCGACGGCGGCTACACCATCATCTGAGCGGCGGGAGCAACAATGCAGCGTTTCATCAACAATCCCGACGAGGTCGTCGAGGACACGGTCAAGGGCTTCGTCAAGGCGCATGCCGACATCATCAGGCTCGGCAGCAGCAACCCGCGCGTCATCGCGGCCCGCCATGTCCCGGTCGCCGACAAGGTCGGCGTGATCACCGGCGGCGGCTCCGGTCACGAGCCGGCCTTCATCGGCTACACCGGCCGCAACATGCTGGACGCGGTCGCGGTCGGCGAACTGTTCTCTTCGCCGACGGCCAAGAGCTTCCTCGACGCGGCGCGCGAGGCCAATGGCGGCAGAGGCGTCGTCTGCCTCTACGGCAATTATGCCGGCGACAACATGAATGTGAAGATGGCCATCAAGCTGGCCGCCAAGGAAGGCATCGAGATCGCCACTGTCGTCGCCAATGACGACGTCTGCTCGGCAGGACCGGACGAGCGCGAAAAGCGTCGCGGCGTCGCCGGCGAGATCTTCATGTGGAAATGCGCCGGCGCGCTGGCGGCGGAAGGCGCAAGCCTCGAGGATGTGCAAGCGACGGCGCAAAGGGCGATCGACAATTGCCGCTCGATCGGTGTTGGCCTTGGCCCCTGCACGCTGCCTGCCGTCGGGCATCCGAATTTCCTGATCGAGCCGGGCACGATGGAGGTCGGCATCGGTCACCACGGCGAGCCGGGCGTGCGGGTCGAGCCGCTGAAGCCAGCGGCCGACATTGCGCGAGATATGGTCAAGATCGTGCTCGACGATCATGCGCTTGCGGCGGGAACCGAAGTGGCGGTGCTGGTGTCCGGCCTCGGCGCGACGCCGGTCAACGAACTCTACATCCTCAACGACACCATCGAGGCCGAGATCCGCGGACGCGGCCTGGTCATCCACAAGACCTATGTCGGCAACTATTTCACCTCCTTGGAAATGGTCGGCGCCACACTCACGGTCATGGCGCTCGACACCGAGCTGAAACGGCTGCTGGACGTCGATGTCGATTGTCCCGCAAGGCTTTAGGAAACAGGCAGATGCAGCAGTTTGACAATGCTTCCGCGGGCGACATCGTGCTTTCGCTCGCCGACCGGATCATCGAAAACCGGGCCTATCTCAGCGAGATCGACGGCAAGATCGGTGACGGCGACCACGGCGTCAACATGGCCAAGGGCTTCGGCATGGCGGCGGACAGGATCAGGGGCAACGACATGTCGCTGGCCTCGGCCTTCGATACGCTCGGCACCGTGCTGATGACCGAGATCGGCGGCTCCATGGGACCGCTCTATGGCATCATGTTCACCCAGTTCGCCGAAACGATCGAAGCCTCCCCGTCGATCGGCGCCGAGACCTTCGGCGCCATGCTGGGCAGCGGCCTCGAAGGCATCCAGACGATCGGGTCGGCCAAGGTCGGCGACAAGACCCTGCTCGACTCGCTTGTGCCGGCCGTCGAGGCCTTCAACAGCGCCAACGCCGCCGGCAAGCCGTTTGCGGACGCGCTCGACGCGATGGCCGCCRCCGCCGACGAAGGCCGTGACAGCACGAAGAACCTCGTGGCCAAGATCGGCCGCGCCAGCCGGCTCGGCGAACGTTCGGTGGGTGTCCTCGACGCCGGCGCGACATCCTGCGCGTTGATCCTGACAACCCTGGCGTCCGGCGCCAAGCAGAAGCTGCGGTCGCCCGCGACCGCCAGCCATTGATTTATGAATATGCTCCTCCCGAGCAAAGGCTCCCGGCTGACATTGCAGCCGGGAGCGCGCTAGATGGCCGATCGCGGCAAGATTGAGAGTTCTCCCGTTTGCGCYCATCTTGACGATCGATCTTGGATTCGGGGAAACCAGGCAGCATGACCGTCAAGACATCATCGGCGCGCAAGAACGGAACCGAGGCGGCGGCCGAGCCCATCCCCTTGCGCTACGGCGACGATCCGTATGTCTGGGCCTGCTGGCTCTACTACGAAGACCACATGACGCAAGGCGACATCGCCGAGATCATGGGCATATCGCGGGCGACGGTGAACAGCTATCTGGCCGACGCCCGCGCCCGCGGCATCGTCAACATCTCGCTCGAACCGTCGCGGCTGAGTTCGCTTTCGATCGCCCAGGAACTCAAACGCCATTTCGGCCTGCATGACTGCCTGGTGGTGCCGAGCGACGACAACGCACGGCCGCTGATCGACCGCCTCGGCGGGGCAGCGGCGCAGGCACTGGCCAAGCTGTTGAAATCCGGCGACACGCTTGCCGTTGCCTGGGGACGCACGGTGCTGGCGATCGGCGAGCAGGCATCGGTGCCCGGCCTTCAGGACGTCACCGTTGTCCAGGCCACCGGTGGAACGGCCGCCAACTTCGCCTATACGCCGGAGCTCTGCGCGTCGGCCATCGCCGGCGCGGTCAAGGCGCGGCTGATCAACATCACGGCGCCCGCCGTCGTCTCCACCGCCGAAGTCCGCGACATGCTTTTGCGCGAGCCGCTCATTCAAAGCCAGTTCGACGCGCTTGCCAAAGCCAACAAGGCACTCTTCGGCATCTCGTCGCTGCGTCCGAACTCGACGATCCACACCAGCGGCTTCTTCGAATCCGTTTCGCTGCAGCAATATCTCGCCAGGAACGCGGTCGGCGTCGTCGCAGGCCGTTTCATCGATGGCCAGGGCCATCCGGTGGCCGGCCCACTCGACGATCGGACGATCGGCATATCGCTGGACATGTTGAAGGCCATCGGCCTGCGCATCGCCGTGGCCGGCGGCTTCGACAAGGTGCCGGCGATCCTGGCCAGCCTGCGCGGCGGCTACGTCAATGTGCTGATCACCGACGCCGCCACCGGCCGCGGCATCCTCAATGCCGACGGTGTCACGGAGCTCGACCAGAAGCTGTCGCAGCGCCCGAGGGTCGACAACACGATTGCCCTGCCCAGCAATTACCGGACCCATATCAAGAAATTCCTCAACGACCCCGACGATGTCGTCGAGGAAATGCTCGACGGCGTGGTCAAGGCCCATGCCGCCTACATCAAGCCGATCAAGGGTTCCAACCGTGCCCTGGTCGCCCGCACCGGGCCGAGGCCCGGCAAGGTCGGGCTGGTGATCGGCGGCGGCTCGGGGCACGAGCCGTGTTTTCTCAGCTATGTCGGCAAGGGCCTCGCCGACGCCGTGGCTGTCGGCAACATCTTTTCCTCGCCTCCTCCCGGGCCGATCCTCGAGTGCACCCAGGCGGCATCCGGCGGCGAGGGCGTGCTTTTCGTCTACGGCAATTATGCCGGCGACGTCATGAACTTCGACATGGCGGCCGAGATGGCGGCGGACAAGGGCATCGAGGTGCGGACCGTGGTGACCACGGATGATATCGCCTCCTCTCCGCTGGAGGACAGGGATGGCCGCCGCGGTGTCGCCGGCAACTTCTTCATGTTCAAGATCGCCGGGGCCGCTTGCGACCGTGGCCTGTCGTTGGATGCCTGCGAAGCGGTAACACGCAAGGCCAATGCGCGGACCTTCACCATGGGCGTCGCGCTGGAGCCCTGCTCGATGCCGCAGACCCGCCGCCACAATTTCGAGATCGGCCCCGACGACATCGAGATCGGCATGGGCATCCATGGAGAACCCGGCGTCATCCGCGAAAAAATGATGAGCGCCGATGCGATCACCGACCGGGTGATGGACCGCATCTTCTCCGAAATGAAGCCGGCGGCGGGCGACCGCGTGGCGGTGCTGATCAATTCCTTCGGCGCGACGCCATTGATGGAACTCTACATCCTGTTCCGGCGCGTCGAACAGCGGCTGAGTGCCAAGAGCATCCAGATAGAGGCGAACTGGGTCGGCCACTATTGCACGTCGCTCGACATGGTCGGTGCATCCATTTCGATCCTGCATCTCGACAATGAGCTGTCGGAGCTTTTGCGCCATCCTTGCGATACGGCCGTGCTGCGGATCGGTTGAGGACAACAAGAGATGCGTCTTACGGACCAAGGCCGCATCCTGCTTGAACTGGGAGGACCATGATGTCGGACAACGCCGCACGACGCCTGAGCAGGATGTTCTACCGCATATCGATCGCCATCGAGGCGGGAAAGGATCGACTGTCCGATCTGGACGGCGCGATCGGCGACGCCGACCACGGCATCACCATGTCGCTCGGCTTCATGGCCGTGAATGCCTATCTGGCCAAACTCAATCTCGACGACACGCCTCCCTCGGAGATCTTCACGGCCGCCGCCTCGGCCTTCCTCGACGCCGTCGGCGCCTCCACCGGACCGCTCTATGCGACCGCATTCCGAAGGGCCGGACAGGCGCTCAAGCAGGATGAATGCCTCTCGCTCGCCGACCAGGCGGCGATCATCAAGGCGATGACGGCCGGCATCATGGAACGCGGCAAGGGGCAGCGCGGCGACAAGACCATGCTGGACGTGTGGATCCCCGCCACCGAAGCCGCGCTCAACGCACAGGCCCGCAATGCCGGTGACCTGGATATGTGGAACAGCATCCTCGAAGCCGCGGAAGCCGGCGCCAACGCGACGCGGTCCATGGTGGCGGCGCGCGGACGGGCGGCGCGGCTGGGAGAGCGGTCGCTCGGGCACATGGACCCGGGCGCCGCATCGGCCGTCATCATCCTGCGCGCGATGAAGGACACCTTCACCGAGAGCGCGCCTCGCGGGCACTGAAAATCGAGCTGTGCCTCGATTGGTCCCGGAAATGGCCAGCTGCCTGCCAGCACAGGTTACCTTGCCAACGAAGAACCGAGCGTTTACAGGCGTTATCGGTGGAAGCGATCCTGCTTGAGGGGCGGGATTTGCAAAGCGGGGCAACAATGATGCGTGATAGCAACGCCTATGCGGTTGCGAGCAGGGACATCGTCTTCGAATCCTTCGATGGCGAGGCCGTGGTGCTCAACCTTGCGAACGGCAAGTATTTCGGCTTCTCCGATTCCGGCAGCAGGATCTGGCAGGCGCTGTCGTCCGGGGTCGATGCCCAGGCCCTGACCGGGCTTACCGCCGGCGGTTCGACACTCGGCGCGGCTGAAGTCGAACACTTCATCTCGCAATTGCTCGAACTGGGGTTGCTGGTGCGCTCAGAAGCGGCGGCGCAATCCCTGCCGGGCGATTTGGCTGCCGAGCTTGCCGCCACGAACGAGCCTCTCAAGGTGAGCATTCACGACGACCTCGCCGACCTGATCATCGTGGATCCCATCCACGAGGTCGAGGAACCCCTCGGCTGGCCGGCGGTCAAGCAGGCTTCCTGACGAGCCGGCTGCATCAGAGATAGGGGCGCATGATGCCGCGCGTCACGCTCGAAACCTTGCCGGATTACGCCCGGTATCTCATCACCGCCGCAGAAGCCGCACACTATCCGGCCACGCGGACGGTCCGCCTGCCCCGGCTGGAGCTGACCGCGCATGTCGGTCCCGGTATGCTTGCGGAGGCGCTTGGCAACGCCTTCGTGGAGGCCGCGCATGATGATGCCGAACCGTCGGCATGCCGCATCTTCATCGAGCACCCTGGCATTTGCGGCATCCCTGAGCCGGCACGGTGGGGCGACGCGCATTTCACCGAATACGGCTTTGCCGAACGGCTCGCCGAGGCCGGGCTGCGTGGCCACTATTTTCACGATCTGGATTTCTGGCAGGTCTACGACCCGCAACGCCGCGTTGGCGTGCAACTGATGGCTGCGGCCGATGCCTTTCCGCCCTGGGAGCCGGCAGCGCCGCTGCGGGCCTTCCTGCACTGGGACTATGCGGCGCGCGGCATGCGGCTKACCCATGCCGGTACGCTGGGTGCCAATGGCAAGGGCGTGCTGCTCGCCGGCGCGGGCGGCGCCGGGAAATCCGGCACGGTCGCCGCCGGTCTGCTCAATGGGCTGGACAGCGTCGGCGACGACTACGTGCTGATCGATCTCGCGGGCGGCGTGACCGCGCGGCCGCTGTTTTCGACGCTGAAGCAGGACCCGCAAGGGTTCACACGGCTGGGGCTGAAGCAGCGGCTGAAGATCGAGAGCCCCTTGAACTGGCAGGGCAAGCACACGTTTCACATTGCCGACATCGCGCCACGGCCGGTACCAGCGGCGCTGGACATCGTTGCACTGGTGGTGCCACATATCGGCGGTGGCGAGACGAGTTCGATCGTGCCGGTGTCGCGTCGAGACGCGATGATTGCACTGGCACCGTCGGGCATCATGCAGATGCCGGGGGAACGTGAAAGCGGTTTCCGCTTCTTCGGCGATCTCACCCGCCTGCTGCCAAGCTACCGCCTGTCCCTGGGAACGCGTCCCGAGGAGATTGCCGGTACTGTTGCGGATTTTCTAACACGGGTTGCTTCGTGAAGTTGAGCGTGATCATGCCGGTCTACAACCGCGAACGCTATGTCGTTCCGGCCTTGCGCTCGCTGCTGCGCCAGCGCGATGCCGCCGATCTCGACATCATCGTCATCGACGATGGCTCGACCGACGGTTCGGCGGAGGCGGTGCGTTCGATGATGGTCGAGAACCCCTGCATCCGCCTGTTCCGGCAAGAGAATATGGGCGTCGCCAGGACACGCAATGCCGGGCTGAGAAGGCTGCCCGCAGACGCCGAATTCGTTTCGTTCCTGGATTCGGACGACATCTCGCTGGCCGGGCGCTTCAAAACGGATCTCGCGCTTTTCGGCGCCGACCCCACCCTGGAGTTGACCTATTCGCTGATGACATTGGCTGACCGGATTGACGACGAGAGGCTGGAGCCCGCGCCCGACAGCCACACCATGACGCTTCGGGGAATTTCGCTGAGCACCGCCCTGTTCCGCAGGGGCCTTGTCGAGCGCACGGGCCAATTCGACGAGGAGTTCGAGCAGGCCGAGGACACAGACTATCTGCTGCGGGTTTTCGAAACGGGTCCGAACTACGAATTGCCTGATACCGTCGCGGTCTACTACCGGCGCCACGCCGGGAATATTACCAAGGGACATGACAGCCGGGTCCGCAACCATTTGCGCGCAATCCACAAGTCGATGCGACGGCGCAAGGCCGATCCGTCGTTGCGCGAGGTTCAGGGTATTTTCGAACTGAAGAGCCCATTTACCGATTGGCGGATGATGTGATGCCGAGGCTGAGCGTGATCATGCCGGTCCATAACCGCGAGACCCTTGTGGGGCCGGCGCTACGTTCGCTGCTCAGGCAGCGCGACGCCGCCGACCTCGACATCATCGTCATCGATGACGGCTCGACCGATGGATCGGCTGAAGCGGTGCGCTCGATGATGGCGGAGAACCCCTGCATCCGCTTGTTTCAACAATCCAATTTGGGCGTGACCCGGACGCGCAACACCGGGCTGCGACTGGTCGAAGCGGAGACCGACCTTGTCTCCTTCCTCGATTCGGACGACATTTCGCCGGTCGGACGCTTTGCGGCCGATATCGAGCTCTTCCGCAACGACCCAGATCTGGATCTCACCTATTCAAGGATGATGCTGGTCGACAAGATCGATGACGAGCGCCTGGAGCCCGCAGCTGGCAGCCGCAGCATCACGGTTCGCGGCATCCATTTGTCGGCGGCGATTTTCACACGCCGGCTTGTCGAGCGTATCGGTGTCTTCGATGAAGCCTTCAATCAGGCGGAGGACACCGACTACCTGTTGCGCACCTTCGAAAGCGGACCAAGATATGTGACACCGGAGACCGTGGCCCTCTACTACAGACGCCATCCCGGCAACATGACCCGACAGACCGACGTCCAGTCGCGTGAATTCATGCGCGCCATTTACAAGTCGATGATCCGCCGCAAGGCAGACCCGACCTTGCGGCGGATCGAAGGCATCTTCGAGCTCAAGGATCTCGCAGACTGGCAGTTCATGTGATGAGCGGATACGGCGTCGTCATCCCGGCCTTCAACGCCAGCGGCACCATCGCCGAGACGCTGCTATCGGTCGCGGCGCAAACGGTGCGACCTGAACTGGTGGTGATCGTCGACGATGGGTCGACCGACGATCTCGCTTCGGCGATCGCCGGAACGGACCTGCCGGTGCGCTTGCTGAGCCAGGCAAATGCCGGGCCTGGCAGCGCCACGACCAGGGGCATCGCCGCGCTGTCGACGCCGCTCATCGCGACGCTCGATTCCGACGACCTCTGGCTGCCGGACAAGATCGAGAGACAGCTGGCGCATCTCGACAGATGTCTCGCGACAGCGGGGGTTTTCTGTCACTGGCGGAATTTCCGCAACGACCGGCCCGACGCGCCCGAGGCCGAGGCCGTGCCCGGCTGGTCGCGGACCACCATGATGATCCGCCGTGAGGTCGCCGACACGGTTGGACCCATCGTCGATCCGCCGGGCGGCCGGGGCGAAATGATCGACTGGATCGCCCGGGCGCGCGAGGCGGGCCTTGCCCTCGACATGCTGGACGAGGCGCTGGCGCTGCGCCGCATCCGGCCGGGCAGCCTGTCCTATGGACGCGATGCGGCCCGCGACCGCGGCTATCTCCAGGTGGCGCGGCTCGCCATGCTGCGGCGGGCGCAGAACAAGGCCGGCTCGAGCTGATGGTGAATATTCGCCGTATTGAGCGTCGCTTCCCGGACTATGGCTGGTCATGGCCGACGGGCGGGCTCGACCAGTTGCTCAAGGCCGCACTTCTTCCCGACGAGGACGTTGCTGCCGCTTGCGCCGGCCGCTGGCTGGACGAGAACGATATCGATCACGTCTCGTTCCGCGAGCACCGGCTGCTGGCCGCGATCTCCGACAGGTTCGGCAGGAAGCTCGCCGGCCATTCCGCTTATCCGCGCCTCGTCGGCCTGCAGAAAATGTTGTGGACCAAATCGCGCATGGCGATGCGCGAAGCCGAACCGGCGCTAAAGGCGATGGCCAATGCCGGATGCCGGGTGATGCTGATCAAGGGCGCCAGCCGCATCGCATTGAACGCCTCGGCACAGCGCGGCCGGGTGGCGCACGACATCGACATATTGGTGCTGCCGCAGGACATGCAAACGGCCTTCGACGTGCTGCGCGACGGCGACTGGCAGATCGCCACTGGCGTCAGCCCGCAATATCTGCGGACGAGACTGGCGTCGTTGCGCTCGATGAACTTCTTCATGGGCAATCTTGGCGACATCGACCTGCACCAACTCGCCTATGACGGTTCGCAGCGAAGCGAGGAAGACGACCTGGCCATCTGGCAAAGGGCGAATGCCGCCGAGTTCAGCGGCGTCGGCGTGCTGGTGCCATCGCCCGCCGACCGCATCGCGCTTGCCATCGCGCATGGCGGGCTCGACGCCCACACGCACAGCGACTGGCTGGTCGATTGCGCGGTGGCTATCCGCGGCGGCGATGTGGACTGGGATGTGTTCCTCGATGTTGTCGCCAGGCGCGGCCTTGCCGTCGCCGCGGCGGTGGCGCTCTCCTATCTGGCGCTTGAAACAGGCGTGACGACGCCGGACAGGGTGCTGGCGCGTGTGCTTGACATGGCCGACCGCACCGGCCTCTCGCGCTGGTCTGCGGTGCTGCAGGCCAAGCCGCGGACCGATTTCGGCAGGCTGGTCTGGCTGTCGCGCGGCCTTGCCAAGCAGTTGCGGCTGAGGCGCAAGAGCGGTCGGCTGCGGCAGGAGCCGGCGGCCAAGGCCTGGCGTGGCAAGCCAGCCCGCAACGAGCCGTCGCAGACGCTGCCGCCACCTGTGTTCTCACAGGCCATACCTTGCCCACGAACGGCGGGCGACATGATGCTGGACATCACGGTCAGGATCAGTGTTCCACCGGTCCGCCGCCGCATCGAAATGGAGATCAATGCCGATGACGACCATATTGCGCGCCTGCGCGCCATGGCCATCAGCCGGTCCGGTGGCGAACGGGTGCTGCATTTTCGCGGCAAGGTGACGCTTGACGGGCAAGGACACGCCGTGACGCTGGAGGCGCGACCTTCCCGGCAATTCCGCCAATGGGACGACGACGCGACAGTGGCCGCCTATGGCGCACTGCCCTTCCATCTGATCTCGGCGACATTTTCGCCGTTGCGCTGAGATATCGCGCGGCTCTGGGCTATGCCTGACTGCCGGCCGCCGTCGAGACAATGTCCGTGCGTTCACGGGCCCTGATCTGGGCAAGCATCCATGCCGACAGGGACAATGGCACCAAGATGCCGATGCCAAGCCCGACAAAGTTCACCAGATGAGCGATGGCAGGATAGAGCCAGACCAGCGCCAGGAAAATCCGAGGCACGTTGGCGCGCGTCGAGAACAGGTAGGCGACAGCAACGGCAAGACCGACCGTGTCGTAGCTGTAGCCATAAGGCGTCGCAACAGTTGCCAGCACCGCGGTGAGAACCACTCTTTCGCCATGCTGGACCTGCCGCCAGGGCAGCCAGATCCAGATGCCGGCGGCGATGGCGGCGATCGTCGCAACCGCCTGCATTGCATAGGCGACTGTCAGCCCCGCGCCGCAAGCGCGCGCCAGGAAGAACATGGTTGCGGCATTGGCCTGGTAGGGTTGCGGATAGGGCGCCTCCAGTATCGCCGTCATCAAGGGGCGGGTTTGCGTCCAGAACAGGTGCCAGACGTCGAAGCCGAGCGAGGCGCCGGTCAAAATGAACAGCGCGGCCGATGACAGGGCGGCGGCGGCGATGGCGCGCCAGTTGCCGCTGGCCAGCAGGCAGAACGGGACCAGAATACCGAGATGCGGCTTGACCGTCAGCAACCCGAACAGCAGCCCGGCAAGGATCGGCCGCTTTGGCGCGACGGCCAATCCACCGATGAGGAGAGCGGTGATCAACGCGCCGTTCTGACCGAATATGGCGTTGACGAATACGGCCGGACACACACAGATGGCTGCTTCGGCAAGCGTGCCCAGTTTCAGCGGCCGCACCGCCAGCCAGAGGCAGAAGACGGTGCCGAAGGTCCAGATGAAATAGGCGGCAAAGATCGGCAACAGCGCCAGCGGCGCGCCGAAGATGAGGATGCTGGGCGGGTAGCTCCATTCCTGATTGGGAAGATCGGGCGAGAACATCTGCCGCAAGGCCGCGCGATAGGTGTCGACGTCGAACAGCCAGGCGACATGGCCGTCGAGCGCCATGCGCCCACCGGCCCACAGATTGGTGAAATCCCAGTAGGGCAGCCGGTCGCTGAGTTCGGAGAAGCCGTGCTCGTCGAAGGTCCACAAAGCAAGGTGGTAGCGCAGGCCGACCAAAATCCCGGTGCACAGCACAAGGGCCGCGAAACGGAAATCGGATCGATTGCGGGCAGTCTGATTGACCGGTGCCATTGTGCTGTTTTCCAAGACCCTGGCGGCCTTGATAAGGGATGGGCGTTAAGATCGGCTATACGGGGCTCTCGTGCTGCTTCGTCACCCGCCGCAGCGTCAGATTGATCCTGCCGCCGTTCTTGAGCAGTGCCGAAGTCGACGGGTAAATGCGGTCGACGCCATGGAAGGCAAGGCGGCCCTCGCCGCCGAGCACGACAACATCGCCGCTCTTCAGCCTGAACGACTTGGTGGCGCCCTCGCGCGTCGCCTGGCCGACCCTGAACAGGCAATCATCACCCAGCGAGACGGAGACGACGGGTGCCGAGAGATCGGCCTCGTCGCGATCCTGGTGCAAGCCCATCTTGGCGTCCGCCGTGTAGAAATTGATCAGGCAGGCCTGCGGCGGATTCGGATAGCCCGACACCTGCCGCCAAAGATCGAGCAAGCCCTCCGGGATCGGCGGCCATGGCTCTCCGGTCAGTGGATGCGTCGGCTGGTAGCGATAGCCGCGCTCCTTGTCGGTGACCCAGCCGAGCGGGCCGCAATTGGTCATGCGCACGCTCATCTCCTTGCCGGTGCGCGGCATGGCCGGCACGAACAGCGGCGCCTGCTGGACGATGCTCCTCACCGCCTCGACCAGCGCCTCCTGAACAGAGCGGGAGAGATAGGCCGGCATGTGACGGACGCCGTTGGGCAAAACGAGCATGGGATCGCGCACCTTGAGATAGTTCGAGCCCGCAAGATGCCACCATCAAGGGAAAACGGCGACCCGAAAGCCGTCGCCAATATCACCGCACTTGCCGATGTCGGGATGAATGGCGAATTCGCCCCCCGGTCCGGTGAAACGCGGTTGACGAGTAAACATGAATTACATAGTCAAGTTTTGAACTTGAGTGTTTAAATCAACAATTTTGATGCCGGCGAGAGGGAGAGGTCGCTGGCAGCGAATGGCAAAGAGCGAGGCATATTGACGTGACGTTTAATGAGGGATCCAACATGGTCTGGGGTGGCGGGGTTTGGTGCCGGGGATTGCTCGCCACGACGTGCCTTGTGACGCTGCTCGGTGCTCATCCAGCACTAGCGCAGCAAGCCGCCACCCAGCCACAAGATGGCACGCTCGAGCCGATCACGGTCAGCGGCAAGGGCGGCGGGGTCACGTCCGGGGATGATGACAAGACGGTGGCCGCCAAGCGCAGCTCCGGTGCGACCAAGACGGACACGCCGCTCATCGAAACGCCCCGCTCCGTCTCGGTGGTGACGCGCAAGGAGATCGAGGAGCGCGGCGCGCAGGACATCATTGAGGCGGTGCGCTATTCGGCGGGCGTCAGCACCGGCGCCTATGGCTTCGATCCGCGCTTCGACCAGATCTACATCAGGGGCTACGACGCCACGACGCTCGGCGACTACAAGGACGGCCTGCGCCAGCCCTACATCAATTACGGCACGTTCCGCACCGATCCCTATTCGCTCGAACGCGTCGAGGTCATCAAGGGACCGGTATCGGTCCTCTACGGCGCGGGAACACCGGCGGGCATCGTCAACAAGGTGCCCAAGCTGCCGACCGAGGACAGGATTCGCGAAGTCCAGTTGCTCTATGGCACGAAGGACAGGGCGCAAGCGGCCTTCGATTTCGGCGGGCCGGTCAGGGAAGGCAGCGACGAATTCCTCTACCGGATCGTCGGCTTGGCGCGGAACGGCGACACCAATTTCGACATCGCCGACGACCGCTATTTCCTGCAGCCGTCGCTGACCTGGAACCCCGATGCCGCCACCTCCTTCACCATCTACGGGCTGGTGCAGGCCGACGAGACGGATACCAATGTCGGCGCAATCACCGACGCGTTGGGAAAGGTTCACGCCCTGCGCGCAAGCGATCCAGACTACGACTATCAGAAGATCCGGCAGCAGCAGATCGGCTACAAGTTCGAGCACGATTTCGGCGACGGCATCACCGTGCGCCAGAACGTTCGATATTCCCACCTCGACCTGAGGTCGCGCTATCTTGCGGTCGCCAGTTGGACGGGCACGGTCGCGCATCGTTATGCGAACTCTATCCGCGACGAAATGAACGTATTCCAGGCCGACAACCAGGTCGAAGCCAAGTTCGACACCGGCGCGCTCGCTCATACAGTGCTTCTCGGCCTGGACTATACGAACCTGACTTCATCCTTCGGCTATGGGATAGGTCCCGTTGGTCCTGCCTACGATTTCGACATAGCCAATCCGACTTACGGTGTTTCCGGACCGACGCCGGACTACAATTTCACGACGTCCGATGCGGATCTGCGCCAGACCGGCATTTATGCGCTGGATCAGGTCGAGCTGGACAGATGGCGCTTCACGCTCGGTGGCCGGCAGACCTGGGTCGAGCAGACGCGTGACTACGGTGGTGGCGGTTCCGAGGGCTTGAACAAGAACGCTTTCAGCATGCAGGCAGGCGCCCTCTATCTGTTCGACAATGGCGTTGCGCCCTTCGCAAGCTATGCGACCTCGTTCGAGCCGGTAACGAACCGTTCCGAGTCGGGCGGCATTCTTCAGCCGACGAAGGGCGAGCAGTTCGAATTGGGGGTCAAGTATCAGCCCCCGGGGACTGACATCCTGCTGTCGGCGGTCGCCTATCATCTCGTCGAGAAGAACAAGCCAGTCGTGGTCGATGCCAATGCGGGAACGTACCGCGCGCTGGGCGAAGTCACCAGCAACGGCTTTGAGCTCGAGGCGCGTGCCGGCATCTCGGATGGGCTGGATGTGATCGCCGCCTATAATTACAACCATGCCGAGATCACGGGCGGTGGTCCCAACTCGACGGAGATCGGCAAGGTTCCCGCCGTCACGCCCGAGCATGTCGCGAGCCTCTGGGCCAACTACAAGTTCGACGAAGGCAGTGCCGCGCCGGGCCTTTCGGTCGGCGCGGGTGCAAGGCTGCAGAGCGCGACCTACACCGACACCACCAACACCGCCAAGAATGATGCCGCGATCTATCTCGACGCCTCGGCGTCCTATGATTTCGGCGCCATCGACAAGACGTATGAAGGTGTCAGCGCCGCCTTCGCCGTCCGCAATATCGCCGACGAGCGTCCCATCGTGTGCAACAGCGGCTATTGCTATTTGGGCCAGGGCCGCAACATCACGGCTTCGCTGAAGCGCAGCTGGTAGGGCGTGCGGTGTTTGCGCGTCTGCTGGACGCGCAAATGCTCTTGTCAAACTCGGTCAAGCACGCGATCGGTGTGGTGCTTAATCGCCCTCTACCCGGCCGCGCAGCTTCTTGATGGTCCCGCGCCCTGCCTTGCTCTTCAGCCGCCGCTCCACCGAGCCTTTCGACGGACGCGTCTTCTTGCGTGGCGGTGGCGGCGGTTCGGCGGCCTTGGCGACCAGAGCCGTGAGCCTTGCCCGGGCATCCGCCCGGTTCTGTTCCTGGGAGCGAAAGCGACCGGCCTCGATGACGATGACGCCGTCCTTGGTGGCGCGCTGGCCGGCAAGCTTGATCGTCCGCTCGCGCACACGTTCCGACAGGCCGGCCGCGTTGGCCGCGTCGAAGCGCAATTGCACGGCGGTCGCCACCTTGTTGACGTTCTGGCCGCCCGGACCCGACGAGCGGATGAAATCCTCGTGCAGATCGCCCGGATGGATCACGGCTTCGCCAGATATAATGATGTCGTCGTCGATCGGCATGSCGCAGTCATGGCGCGGCGGCGKRMAAAAGAAAAGGCCCGATCGMGACCGGGCCTTCACTGGTGCCGAGCGGCAATGATGACAAGCGGTTTGACGACTACTCCGCCGCTTCCTGCATGCGCGGCGCCGCACCGAGCACGACAGCGTCCACATGGCTCTCGAATTTCTCGAAATTGACGGCGAACATGCCGACCAGTCTTGCCGCTTGCCGGTCATAGGCAGGCTTGTCGGCCCAGGTCGAGCGCGGATCGAGAATGGCGTTGTCGACACCAGGCACGGCCACCGGCACCTTGAAGCCGAAATTGGCATCAGTGCGGAATTCGCCTGTCTTCAGCGAGCCGTCGAGTGCGGCGGCAAGCAAAGCGCGCGTCGCCTTGATCGGCATGCGCTTGCCGGTGCCATAGGCGCCGCCGGTCCAGCCGGTGTTGACCAGCCAGCAATCGGCGCCATGGCTGGCAATGAGTTCGCGCAGCAGATTGCCGTATTCCGACGGATGGCGCGGCATGAAGGGTGCGCCGAAGCAGGTCGAGAACGTTGCTTCGGGCTCGGTGACGCCCTTTTCGGTTCCGGCGACCTTGGCCGTGTAGCCGGAGAGGAAATGGTACATCGCCTGCGCCGGGGTCAGCCGCGCGATCGGCGGCATCACGCCGAAAGCGTCGGCGGTCAGCATGATAATGTTTCTGGGGTGACTGGCGCGCCCGGTCTTCGAGGCGTTGGGGATGAAGTCGAGCGGGTAGGCGCAGCGGGTGTTTTCGGTCAGGCGGCCATCGTTGAAGTCCGGCACACCGTCGGCGTCGAGCACGACATTTTCCAGCACCGTGCCGAAACGCTGCGTGGTGGCGAAGATCTCCGGCTCGGCTTCGGCCGACAGCTTGATCGTCTTGGCGTAGCAGCCGCCTTCGAAGTTGAAGATGCCGTGCGGGCCCCAGCCATGTTCGTCGTCGCCGATCAGCGTGCGCGACGGATCGGCCGACAGCGTCGTCTTGCCGGTGCCCGACAGGCCGAAGAAGACGGCGGCGTCACCGGCCGGTCCCTCATTGGCCGAGCAGTGCATCGGCATCACGCCCTTCTGCGGCAGGAGATAGTTGAGCATGGTGAACACCGACTTCTTCATCTCGCCGGCATAAGAGGTGCCGCCGATCAGCACGATCTTGCGGGTGAGATCGACGGCGATCACGGTTTCGGTGCGGCTGCCATGGCGGGCAGGATGGGCGCGAAAGGACGGCAAGTCGATGATCGTCATCTCGGGCACGAACTGCTCGAGCTCGGCTTTGTCCGGACGGATGAGCAGATTGCGGATGAACAGCGAGTGCCAGGCAAACTCGGTGATGACGCGCGTCGGCAGTTTCAGCTCGGCATCAGCGCCGCCGACCAGATCCTGAACATAGAGATCCTTGTCCGCAGCGTGGGCAAGGAAATCGGCGAACAGCGTCTCGAACTGGGCCGGCGAGATCGCCTTGTTGTTATCCCACCAGACATGCGCCTCGGTGGCGGCGTCGCGGACGACGAATTTGTCCTTGGGCGAACGGCCGGTGTGCTGGCCGGTCTCGGCTACCAGCGCGCCATGTGCGGTCAGCCGGGCCTCGCCGCGCCGGATCGAGTCCTCGTAAAGGGCGGCCGCACCGAAATTGTAGCGTACCACGCCGGTGGTTTTCAGGCCGATACGATCGATCGGGCAAGCAGGATTGCGTTTGCCGACTTCCGACATTGGTGTCCCTTCTTCGATTTTCCGCATCTTTGCCGGCGTCTTTCCGGCACGCCCACTGCGCAGGCTGAGATGGTCAAAACCAGAAAAGCCAAATGATATCAAATCATTAATCGATTTAAATATTTTGAAAGTTGTTTAAATCGTTTATATATGCGAAAAGTTTCACGGTTGCCCAAAGGATTGGCGATGTTCGTTCGTCCAATCCATGTCGAGGTTGAATTGTGGCCGGCGGCACCCCGCGCGTGACAGCGGACAAGGCCTATGCCACATTTTGTACCTAATTTGTCCTGCAAAAGCCCCTTCTCTACGAAAGAAGGGACAGCTCATGAGGGAGCCGCTTGAAATGGCAACRATCGCGCTTGTCGATGACGACCGCAACATTCTGACKTCGGTGTCGATCGCCCTCGAATCCGAGGGATATCGCGTCGAGACCTACACGGATGGTGCGTCCGCGCTGGAAGGCCTGGCGGCACGTCCGCCGAATCTTGCCATTCTCGACATCAAGATGCCGCGCATGGACGGCATGGAGCTCTTGCGCCGGATGCGCCAGAAGTCCGACCTGCCGGTGATCTTCCTGACCTCCAAGGACGACGAGATCGATGAATTGTTCGGCCTCAAGATGGGCGCCGATGATTTCATCCGCAAACCGTTCTCACAGCGCCTGCTGGTCGAGCGGGTGCGCGCCGTGCTGCGCCGTGCCAGTGCCCGCGAAGCTGCGGCAAAGGCGCCCAGCCAGCAGGCCCGCTCGCTCGAGCGCGGACAGCTTGTCATGGACCAGGAACGCCATACCTGCACCTGGAAAGGCGAACCGGTGACGCTCACCGTCACCGAATTCCTGATCCTGCATTCGCTGGCGCAGCGCCCCGGTGTCGTAAAAAGCCGTGATGCGCTGATGGATTCAGCCTATGATGAGCAGGTCTATGTCGATGACCGCACGATCGACAGCCACATCAAGCGGTTGCGCAAGAAGTTCAAGGCTGTCGACGACGACTTCGAGATGATCGAAACCCTTTACGGAGTCGGATACCGGTTCCGCGAAGCGTAATTTGATGTATGTCGAGCAAACGCGGTCCCGGGGCTAGGGGCTGCGACATGCGTCAAACCGAAGACTAAGCAGGGACTGCTATTCGATGGCAGTGGAAGCACAACGAAGCAGGCCGACGGGCGCCGCCAGGCGGCCGTCGCGTATCATGCCGTCCTTCGTTTCGAAAATCACGGTGCCGATGCGCCGCTTCCTTGGTCACCACATCTTTTCCAGCCTGACGCGGCGCATCCTGTTCCTCAACCTTGCCGGCCTAGCTGTCCTGGTCACCGGCATCCTCTACCTCAACACCTTCCGCGACGGGCTGATCGACGCCCGCGTCGAAAGCCTGATGACGCAGGGCGAGATCATCGCCGGCGCGATCGCGGCATCGGCGACGGTCGAGACCGACTCGATCAGCATCGATCCGGAAAAGCTGCTTGAGCTGCAGGCCGGCGAGAGCCTTGGGCCTGGCTCTGACCAGCTCGACAATCTGGATTTTCCAATCAACCCCGAGCGTGTCGCGCCGGTGCTGCGGCGGCTGATCTCGCCGACCCGGACGCGGGCCCGCATCTATGATCGGGATGCCAATCTGCTGCTCGATTCGCGTCATCTCTATTCGCGCGGCCAGATCCTGCGCTACGACCTGCCGCCCGTCGAAGAGGAAGAGCCCGACCTTGTCGAGCGTGTCCAGAAATTCATCTTCGACTTCTTCCGCAACACCGACCTACCGGTCTATCGTGAGCAACCGGGCGGCAATGGCGCGGCTTTCCCGGAAGTGGTCAAGGCGCTGACCGGCAGCCCGTCGACCATCGTGCGCGTCTCGGAACAGGGCGAGCAGATCGTTTCGGTGGCGGTGCCGATCCAGCGCTTCCGCGCCGTTCTCGGCGTGCTGATGCTGTCGACCGAAGGCGGCGACATCGACAAGATCGTCGCCGCCGAGCGCAAGGCGATCCTGCGCGTATTCGGCATCGCGGCACTTGTCACCGCCATCCTGTCGATGCTTTTGGCCTCGACCATCGCCAATCCGCTGCGCCGGCTGTCGGCGGCGGCGGTGCGTGTGCGGCGCGGCGTCAAGAGCCGCGAGGAAATCCCTGATTTTTCCGACCGGCAGGACGAGATCGGCAATCTGTCGGTCGCCGTGCGTGACATGACCAATGCCCTCTACGCGCGCATCGAGGCGATCGAAAGCTTCGCCGCCGATGTGTCGCATGAGTTGAAGAACCCGCTGACCTCGCTGCGCAGTGCGGTGGAAACCTTGCCGCTGGCCAAGAACGACAATTCGCGCAGCCGGCTGATGGAGATCATCCAGCACGACGTCCGGCGGCTGGACCGGCTGATCACCGACATCTCCGACGCCTCCCGTCTCGACGCCGAACTCGCGCGTGAGGACGCCGGGACGGTGGACCTGAAGAAATTCATCACCGACCTCGTCGCCGTGTCGCGTGAAGCCACGCGCAACAAGAAGGCGGTCGAGATCGAGCTCAAGGTCGCCAAGCTGCCGCAGGGCGTCAAAGGCTATATCGTCGTGGGCCATGACCTGCGCATCGGCCAGGTCGTCACCAATTTGATCGAGAATGCCCGCTCCTTCGTTCCCGAGGACCACGGCCACATCAGCCTGTCGCTGGCCCGCGCCGGCAAGTTCAACATCCTGACCGTCGACGACAATGGTCCCGGTATTCGCGCCGACAACATCGACCGCATCTTCGAGCGCTTCTACACCGACCGGCCGGCCGGCGAAGCGTTCGGCCAGAATTCGGGCCTTGGCCTTTCGATCTCCAGGCAGATCGTCGAGGCCCATGGCGGCACACTGACCGCCGAAAACATCCCCGGCACCAAGCCCGGCGAGATCAAGGGCGCACGCTTCGTCGTGACGCTGCCGGCCGAAGCATGATTGCAGACCGTGCAGCCTGAAAACATTCATGCAACGGCAATCCTGATCGGTGAACGCGGCATTCTCGTCAGCGGGGCATCCGGTTCGGGCAAGACGACGCTGGCGCTGACGCTGATCGACCATGGCCGCCAGCGCGGATTGTTTGCGCGGCTGGTTGGCGATGATCAGCTTTTCGTCGAGGCGCATGCGGGACGGCTGGTGTGCCGCGCGCCGGCCACCATACAAGGTCTCGCCGAGGTGCCGGGGCTCGGGCCACGGAAGCTGCCGTTCGAACCGGCCTGCGTCGTTGACCTGCATTTACGCCTGCTGCCGGCCGGCGAAATCGCACGGTTCCAGGAGGACGCCAGCGACGAGATCGCCGGCTGCGCGGTACCGCGGATCGATCTGGCCGAGCGCAATGTCCAGGCGACCCTGCCCGCCGTGATGGCGCGGCTGTCCATCGTGCCTTTTCTATGATCCGCTCCGGTTTTTTTGTTGCAATGCGTCAAAATGGCATGGGCCGGCGCAATTTTGGGCTTGTCAACGGGCCGCGCGTCGACAAGATAGCGCTCCCGCCGCCTGGATTGGCTGGCGAGCATAAAATGCGCCTGTGAAGCGGCGATGACGGGAGCCACCAAAGAATGATCGGACTCGTGCTTGTAACGCACGGTCAACTGGCCACCGAGTTCCGACATGCCGTCGAACATGTCGTCGGGCCACAAGACAATTTCGAAACCGTGGCGATCGGTGCCGACGACGATATGGAACAGCGTCGCCGTGACATCGTCGACGCGGTCGCCCGTGTCGATACCGGAACGGGCGTCATCGTGCTGACCGACATGTTCGGCGGCACGCCGTCGAACCTTGCCATTTCGGTGATGGAGTCCGGCCGCACCGAAGTGATCGCCGGCATGAACCTGCCGATGCTGATCAAGCTGTCCTCGATCCGCAAAGGCGACAACATGGCGGCCGCGCTCGACGAGGCGCAGGCCGCCGGCCGCAAATACATCAATGTCGCCAGCCAGCTTCTGAGTAGCAAATGAACGCGCTATCCCCGGAGAAAGACCAGATCATCCGGGAGTTTCCGATCGTCAACCAGCGCGGCCTGCATGCGCGCGCCTCGGCCAAGTTCGTACAGCTCGCCAGCGGCTTCAACGCCGCGGTCCATGTCGAGAAGGACGGCGTCAAGGTCGGCGGCACCTCGATCATGGGCCTGATGATGCTTGCCGCCAGCCCGGGCTACTCGATCCGCGTCACCGCCAGCGGGCCGGAGGCGCTTGAGGTCATGGACGCGCTCGAGCAGCTTGTCGCCTCCCGCTTCGGCGAGGAATGCTGACCTCGCACACCGCCAAAAACATGCCAGAGAGACATGCAGGGATAAAGATTTCTTTATATCCCATTGTCGTCTCGGCCTCGATCTGCTAGTCAGGCCGGCAATTCGCGCCCTTCGACGCGCCTCCCGGCGCGGGCGCATCCGCAAACAATTCGCACGCACATCAAATCGCAGGGAGCACTGCCATGACGGGTAGCAAGGACTATGTGGTCGCCGACATCTCGCTTGCCGGCTGGGGCCGCAAGGAACTGGATATCGCCGAAACCGAAATGCCGGGCCTGATGGCCTGCCGCGAGGAATTCGGCACCAAGAAGCCGCTGAAGGGCGCGCGCATCACCGGCTCGCTGCACATGACCATTCAGACCGCGGTGCTGATCGAGACGCTGAAGGAACTCGGCGCCGACATCCGCTGGGCCTCSTGCAACATCTTCTCGACSCAGGACCATGCGGCGGCRGCGATCGCCGAAGCCGGCATTCCGGTYTTTGCCGTCAAGGGTGAGAGCCTCGAGCAGTATTGGGACTACACCGACCGCATCTTCCAGTGGACCGATGGCGGCCTCTCCAACATGATCCTCGACGATGGCGGCGACGCCACAATGTACATCCTGATCGGCGCCCGCGCCGAGGCCGGCGAGGACGTGCTGTCCAACCCGC
The DNA here is from genome assembly GCF_056402975.1 of Mesorhizobium sp. P3_A9. NCBI lineage: Bacteria > Pseudomonadati > Pseudomonadota > Alphaproteobacteria > Hyphomicrobiales > Phyllobacteriaceae > Mesorhizobium > Mesorhizobium sp. P3_A9. The sequence continues at coordinate 25,544 of NZ_JBFUGJ010000039.1, forward strand.
AGAGCGAGGAAGAGGAATATTTCTATGCCCAGGTCAAGAAGCGCCTGAAGGCTTCGCCCGGCTTCTTCACCAAGCAGAAGGCTRCSATCCGCGGCGTCACCGAAGAGACGACCACGGGCGTCAACCGGCTCTACCAGTTGCAGAAGAAGGGCCTGCTGCCCTTCCCGGCGATCAACGTCAACGACTCGGTCACCAAGTCGAAGTTCGACAACAAGTATGGCTGCAAGGAATCGCTGGTCGACGGCATCCGTCGCGGCACCGACACGATGATGGCCGGCAAGGTCGCGGTCGTCTGCGGTTACGGCGACGTCGGCAAGGGCTCGTCGGCCTCGCTCAAGGGCGCCGGCGCCCGCGTCAAGGTCACCGAGGTCGACCCGATCTGCGCCCTGCAGGCAGCGATGGACGGCTTTGAAGTCGTCACGCTGGAAGACGCGGCTCCGACCGCCGACATCGTCATTACCACCACCGGCAACAAGGACGTCGTCACCCTCGACCACATGCGGTCGATGAAGGACATGGTGATCGTCGGCAATATCGGCCACTTCGACAACGAGATTCAGGTGGCGTCGCTGCGCAATCTGAAATGGACCAACGTCAAGCCGCAGGTCGACATGATCACCTTCCCGGACGGCAAGCGGATGATCCTGTTGTCGGAAGGCCGCCTGCTCAATCTCGGCAACGCCACCGGCCATCCGAGCTTCGTCATGTCGGCGTCCTTCACCAACCAGGTGCTGGCCCAGATCGAGCTGTTCAGCAAGGGCGAGCAGTACCAGAACCAGGTCTATGTGCTGCCGAAGCATCTCGACGAGAAGGTCGCGCGCCTGCACCTCGACAAGCTCGGCGCCCGTCTGACCGAATTGTCGGGTGAACAGGCCGCCTATATTGGCGTCACGCCGCAGGGTCCGTTCAAGCCGGAACACTACCGCTATTAACCAAAGCTAAATTTACTACCAGATATTGWWGCCGGGCGATTGACTTTTCGCCCGGCTTTATTTTTGCGCGCAATCGCCTTCACGGCGATTCGGCGAGGGTTTATTGTCAGGTGATTCGCGACGCTTCCGGCCCGAGAGGGGATCAGAGAGGCGCGTATCAGGGCGGTCTTGCATTCAGGCGGCGGAGAGGACCAAGACATGCCGGGGCAAAACCCGCACGGAGCGGGATCGGCCGTTTCCGGCGGCCAAGACGATTCGGGGACCGCAAGCTCGGCCACCCAGGGCGGGCGCCTCTCATGGCGTGCCCGCGCGGGCTTGTTCCTGGCCAGCTCCGCGCTGGCCGGTCCGTTGGCCAGCGCTGTGGCGCATGCCGAGAACGCCACTGTCGCCACCGCCGGGCTGTCGATCAACACGGTCGAAGTCATGCAGCTTGCCGTGTTCGTCGGCGTGACCGGCGCGGCATTGCTGTCGGCCATCGTTCTCATCCGCGAAAGGGGCCGCACCTCGGCAGAGAATGTCGAACTGAGAAGCCGTGTCGCCGACGTCAACGCGGCACTGCGCCGTTCGGAAGCGCTGCTCAATCTGCGCGACCAGCGTGTGGTCGTCTGGGCCTCGGAAAACAAGAAGCCCGAACTCATCGGCACATTGCCGGTCGAAAGCGGCGCGCCGGAAGAGCGGGCGGCATTCCTCGCCTTCGGCCGTTGGCTGATGCCGCGCTCGGCGGCGGCGCTTGAGCATGCCGTTGCAGGCTTGCGCGAAAAGTCCAGGCCGTTCGACCTGGTCATCGAATCGCAGGCTGGCGCACCGCTCGAGGTGCATGGCCGCAAGAGCGCCGCGCATATACTGGTGCGGTTTGTCTCGCTTTCCGAGACACAGCGCAGCCAGGCCCGGCTGAAAATCGACAACCAGCGGCTGGCCGCCGACCATGACACGATGATCGGGCTGCTCGAAGCGCTGAAGATGCCGGCATGGCTGCGCGACGAGCACGGACGCCTGAAATGGGTCAACCGGGCCTATGCCGACGCGGTCGAAGCCGAAAGCGCCGAAGCCGCCGTCCGCGACGCCAAGGAATTCCTCGGCGGCCAGGCACGCGAGGCGATCGGCGCTCAGCACAAACTGCATCCAGTTTTCGAACAGTCGCTCTCCACGGTGATCGAAGGCGACCGCCGGGTGTTCGCGGTGACCGACTTCGCCGGTGCCGACGGCTCGGCCGGCCTTGCCTGCGACACCAGCGCCATCGAGACCATTCGCGGCGAATATGAGCGCACGGTGCGCAGCCACGCCGACACGCTCGACCAGCTCAACACCGCCGTCGCCATCTTCGACACCGACGAGAAGCTCCGCTTCTTCAACCAGGCCTTCCAGAAACTGTGGGGGCTGGACAGCGGCTTCCTGCTCAGCGCGCCCGACAACGCGCTTTTGCTCGACCGGCTGCGTAGCGAAGGCAAGATCGCCGAGCAGCCCGAATGGCGCCGCTGGAAGGAAGGCCTGCTCGGCGCCTATCGCGCGGTCGAATCGCAGGAACATTGGTGGCATCTGCCTGACGGCAAGACCATCCGCGTCGTCGCCAACCCGCAGCCCAAGGGCGGCGTCACCTGGGTGTTCGAGAACCTGACCGAGAAGATGGACCTGGAAAGCCGCTATCGCACCGCGGTGCGGGTCCAGGGCGAGACGCTCGACAATCTCGCGGAAGGCGTGGCGGTGTTCGGGCCCGATGGTCGGCTCCGCCTGTCGAACCCGGCCTTTGCCACGCTCTGGGGATTGAGTGGCGACGCTGCCAAACCCAATGTGCACGTCTCGACGATCCGTGATCTCAGCGACCGACAAGCGGTCGACAGCCCCTGGCCTGGCTTCGTCGCCGCCATCACCGGGTTCGACGACGAGCGCCGCGAACGCCATGGCCAGACCGAGCTCAACAACGGCATCGTGCTGCGCTACGCCGTGATTCCGCTGCCCAACGGGCAAGTGATGATGACCTTCGTCGACGTCACCGACAGCGTGAATGTCGAACGCGCGCTGAAGGACAAGAACGAGGCGCTGGAAAAATCAGACCAGCTCAAGAACGACTTCGTCCAGCACGTGTCCTACGAACTGCGTTCGCCGCTGACCAACATCATCGGCTTCACCGAACTGCTTTCCGTGCCGACGACCGGACCGCTCAATCAAAAGCAGCGCGAGTATGTCGAGCATGTCAGCTCGTCCTCCTCGGTCCTGCTCACCATCGTCAACGATATACTCGACCTTGCGACCGTCGATGCCGGCATCATGCAGCTCGACATTTCCGAGGTGCATGTCGACCGCACCATCGCGGCAGCTGCGGAACTCGTCGCCGACCGGCTGCAGGAGCATTCGATCCGGCTCGAGGTCGATGCAGCTGCTGCGCCGAAGACGTTCCACGGCGACGAAATCCGTATCCGCCAGATCCTCTACAATCTGCTCAGCAACGCCGCCAACTACGCGCCGGAAGCCAGCACCATCCGTCTCGCCTGCCGCCATCTGGCGGACGGTGTGGAATTTTCCGTTCATGACGACGGTCCCGGCATGCCGCCGGATGTTCTGGATTCGGTGTTCCGCCGCTTCGAACCGCGTACCAATGGCGGCCGCCGGCGCGGTGCCGGCCTCGGCCTGTCGATCGTCAAGAGCTTTGTCGAATTGCATGGCGGCCACGTTCGCATCGAAACCGGCAAGGACAAGGGCACGACCGTCATCTGCACCTTCCCCGACATGCCGGGCATCCGCGCCGCAGCCGAGTAGCGCGCTCGATGACGGGCCTGGCGCTGGAGCGATTGCTCACCGATGAGACACAGACAGCGCGATTGGGCGAGGATCTGGCGCTGTCTCTGCGCGCCGGCGACGTGCTGGCGCTCAAGGGCGATCTCGGCGCCGGCAAGTCCACTCTCGCACGGGCCCTGATCCGAACGCTTGCGGACGACACCAGCCTCGACGTGCCAAGCCCGACCTTCACTTTGGTGCAGAGCTACGACACGCGCATCCCCGTCCATCATTTCGACCTCTACCGCCTGTCCTCGGCGGCCGAAATCGACGAGCTTGGCTTCGAGGAAACGCTGACGCAAGGTGCTGCCCTGGTCGAATGGCCCGAGCGTGCCGAGGGCTATCTGCCGAAGACAACGCTCTTGATCGAGCTTCTCCAGCATGGCGATGGCCGGTTGGCGCGACTGTCCGGCCAGGGGGCGGCCTTCGACCGCGCGGCGCGGTCGCTGGCCATGCGCGGCTTTCTGGAAGATGCCGGCTGGGGCGAAGCGCGGCGGCGCCATTTCATCGGCGATGCCTCGGCCCGCTCCTATGAGATCGTGACGCTTGCCGGCCATGAGCCGCGCGTGCTGATGAATTCGCCGCGGCTGGTGCTCGGCCCACCGGTGCGCGACGGCAAACCCTATGCGGTGATCGCCCACACCGCCCAGTCGGTCTCCGCCTTCGTCGCCATCGACCGGGCTTTGAAGGCCGGTGGTGTCAGCGTTCCGGAAATCCATGCCGAGGATCAGGACCAGGGCTTTTTGCTGATCGAACATCTCGGTGCTGAAGGATTTCTCGGCAAGGACGGCGAGCCGCTGGCCGAACGCTACGCGGCCGCGGCCGAGCTGCTGGCCATGATGCATGGCAAGACCTGGCCGCAGCGCCTGCAAGCCGGACCCGGCAGCTTCCACGAGGTGCCACCCTTCGACCGCGATGCGATGATGATCGAAGCCGAGCTGCTGGTCGACTGGTATGTGCCGGCGATATCGGGCGGCCCGGCCAGCGACGATCTGCGCACTGGCTATGCCAGGGAATGGAACGCGCTTTTCGACCGGCTGCATGGCAGCGAATACACGCTGATGCTGCGCGACTTCCATTCGCCCAACATTGTCTGGCGCGAGAATCGCGCTGGGCATGACCGGCTGGGCATCGTCGATTTCCAGGATGCGCTGATCGGGCCTTCAGCCTATGACGTGGCTTCACTGGCCATGGATGCCCGCGTCACCCTATCGCCCGAAATCGAAAAGCGGACGCTCGACGCCTATATAGCGGCGCGTCATGCAGCCGGCGCTTTCGACGAAGCAAGCTTTCTGGAAGCCTACGCAATCATGGCCGTACAGCGCAATTCCAAGATCCTCGGCATTTTCGTGCGGCTCGAAAAGCGCGACGGCAAACCTTGTTATCTGAAGCACCTGCCGCGCATCCGCGACTATCTGCGCCGGGCGCTGTCCCACCCGGCGCTTGCCAGCCTGCGGGGTTTCTATCGCGCGCACGGCTTGCTTGAGGAACGAACGCTGTGACAGCAAGACCGGACACTGCCATCGTACTCGCCGCCGGGCTTGGCAAGCGCATGCGGCCTATCACCGACACCATCCCCAAGCCGCTGGTCAGGATCGCCGGCAAGACGTTGCTCGACTGGGGCCTCGACAGCCTCGCCGCCGCCGGCGTCGCCAAGGCTGTGGTCAATGTCCACTATCTTCCCCAACAGATCGTCGCCCACGTCGCGGCGCGCCGCGCACCGAAGATCGTCATTTCCGATGAAAGCGACCGGCTGCTCGATTCGGCCGGCGGCATCGTCAAGGCGCTGCCGGAACTGGGCGAGCAGCCCTTCTACATCCTCAATGCCGACACCTTCTGGATCGACCACGGTCCGCTCAATCTTGGCCGCCTCGCCCTTGCATGGGACGCCGCGAAAATGGATATTCTGCTGATGCTGGCGGATCTCCATCAGGCGACCGGACACTGCGGCTCAACCGACTTCCTGGTTGCGCCGGATGGTGCCTTGCGGCGCTCAAAGGGCGATCCCGCTGGGCTGATCTATGCCGGCGCCGCGATCATCCATCCGCGCCTGTTCAAGGATGCCCCGGCCGAACCGCATTCGCTCAACGCCTATTTCGACAAAGCCATTGCCGCCGGCCGGCTGTTCGGCATGCCGATGCACGGCCACTGGATCACCGTCGGCACGCCCGATGCCATCCCGCTGGCGGAAGAAGCCGTCGCAGGCGCGCTAACCACCGCATCGGCCCGAAAATCGGAATCGATTTTCGGAAAGCACGATGCGTRGATTCAAAGAGTTAGATCGTCCTTTGTGCGCCCAAMCGGGCGCACGGCGATCTAATGCGCAATGAGCGGCTCGAGC